>DATADI010000170.1:0-5373 GCA_036258615.1 Thermomonospora sp.
GCCGGAGACGGCGGGCCGGGTGAGCCGGACGGCGGTGCGGCCGGGGGAGCGGGTCAGCTCGATGCGGGTCATGGTCACCGTTCCGCGTTCACAGTTCCGCGAGCCGCCGGCGGCGGACCAGGGCGATGAAGAACGGCGCGCCGAGGAACGCCGCGATGAGGCTCACGTCGATCTCCGTGGGGCGTGCGACGACGCGTCCGATGATGTCGGCGACGAGGACCAGGCACGGCGCGACGAGCACGCAGCCCGGCAGCAGCCTGCGGTGGTCGGGGCCGGTGAGGATCCGCACGACGTGGGGGACGACCAGCCCGACGAAGACGATGGGTCCGGTGACCGCGACGATCGCCCCCGTGAGAAGCGTCACGGCCAGCGCGGCGCGGACCCGGATGACGCCGAGCCGCCGTCCCAGTGCGGCGGCGACGTCGTCGCCGAGGGCGATGCTGTTGAGGGCGGGGGCGAGGGTGAGGGCCAGCACGGCGCCGACCGCCAGGAAGGGCGCGATCCGCAGCAGGGTGCCGCCGTCGTGCCCGGTCAGCGAGCCCGCCGACCAGTACCGGTAACGGTCGAGGGCCTCGGGGTCGGTGAGCGCGATGCCGCTGGTGAGGGAGTCCAGCAGGTAGGTGACGGCGACTCCGGCCAGGGCCAGCTTGACGGGGGAGGAGCCGCCGCGTCCCCGGCTGCCCAGCAGGTAGACGACCACGGCGGCGACGACGGCGCCGCCGAACGCGAACCAGATCGAGCCGAGCAGCGAGGTGACTCCGAGCACACCGGCGGCGACCACGGTCCCGAACGCGGCGCCCGCGCTGACCCCCAGCAGACCGGGGTCGGCCAGCGGGTTGCGGGTCAGTCCCTGCATCACCGCACCGGCGAGGCCGAGGGCCGCTCCGGCGAGCACCGCGAGCACGGTGCGGGGCAGCCGGGAGCCCCACACGATGGCCTCCACGTCGGGGGCGACGTCGGCGCCGTCCCGGTCGGTGAGGGTGGCCATGACCTGGTCGAGGGGGATCGCGCGGCTGCCCACGGCGAGCGACAGCAGGCACAGCGCGGCCAGGGTGACCGCCGCCGCGACCGGGAGCCAGGCCCTCGCGCCGCGGACCCGGGGGCCGCCGGGGGCGTCCGGCGGGGACGGCGGTGTCGTCTGCAGAGTCAAGGGTGTCCGATCTGGCCGCGAGGTCGGGGGCGCACCGGTATTTAGGCAAGGCATACCTCACCTCTTCGTTCATGCGCAACCGGACCAGGGGATTGATGGAAGGTAAGGCTTACCTTAGTATCGCCTGGCCGGTAGGCCCGGAACGTCCGATGTGCGCCCGGCCGGCCGCCCGTGTCCGCCCCCCTGACACCGAAGAGGAACCGATGTCCCCTACCTCCGCGCCCGGATCGGGCGCCCGCCTGGTCACGCGGCTGCTCGCCGTGCTCGCCGCGCTCACGCTGAGCCTGGTCCTGGCCGGCTGCGGCGATGACTCCGGCGACGGCGGCGACCCGGCCGCCGCGCCCGGCGGCGGCGCCGGCTCCTTCCCGGTCCAGGTGGAGCACCTGTACGGGGTGACCGAGGTCAAGAAGCGGCCCGAGCGGATCGTCACCATCGGCCTCAGCGACCACGAGCCGGTGCTGGCCCTCGGCCACAAGCCGGTCGGCGTGGTCGACTGGTTCGAGCGCAAGCCGTTCACCAGCTGGCCGTGGACCCAGCAGCACTGGGGCGGCACCGAGCCCACCGTGCTCGGCCTGCGCGAGGACGGCGTCAACTTCGAGAAGCTGCTGTCGCTCAAGCCCGACCTGATCATCGCCGTGTACGCGGGGATCCAGAAGGAGCACTACGACAAGCTCTCCAAGATCGCTCCGGTGATCGCCCAGCCCAAGGGACACGACCCGTACGCCGCCCCCTGGCAGACGATGACCCTGCACATCGGTAAGAGCCTGGGCCAGGAGGCCAAGGCCAAGGAGCTGATCGCCGGCATCGAGAACCGGTTCGCCCAGATCCGCAGGGACAACCCGCAGTGGAAGGGCAAGACCGCCGTCGCCGCCGACAGCTTCAAGGCGGGCACGTACTTCGCGTTCCAGAAGGGCGACCCCAAGTCGGCGTTCCTGGCCGAGCTGGGCTTCACCATCCCCGAGCGGATCAACAAGGAGGCAGGCAAGCTCAACGGCGTCGAGTTCGGCTCCGAGCGCCTGGACCTGCTGGAGGTCGACCGGCTGGTGTGGCTCACCACGGGCAAGGAGCCGCACGAGAGGATCAGGAACGACAGCGTCTACCGCACCCTCAAGGTCGCCAAGGAGGGCCGCGACCTGTTCCTGACCTACCAGGACCCGCCGATCGGCGGCGCGATCTCCTTCAACACCGTGCTGAGCATCCCGTACGCCATCGACCAGTTGGTGCCGCTCCTCAAGAAGTAGCGCCGACCCCCGGGCAGTGACGACGAAAGGCGGCCGAAGGCGTGGAGACGACCGTGGGTGACGAGCGGGTGCTGCCGCTGACGGCGGCGCAGACGGGCATCTGGCTCGCCCAGCAGATGGAGCCCGGCAACCCGGCGTACAACGTCGGCGCCTACGTCGAGATCCCCGGCGTGGACGTGTCCCGGCTCGTGGCCGCGGTGCGCCGTGCCGTGCTGGAGGCCGCGTCGCTGCACGTGGTGTTCGCCGAGCGGGAGGGGCGGCCGGTCCAGGTGCCCCGCCCGCCCGGCGACTGGGAGCCCCTGGTGCTGGATCCGGCCGCCGAGGCCGATCCGGAGGCGGCGGCCCGCGCCTGGATGGGCGCGGATCTGGGGCGGGCCGCCGACCTCGACCGGGGTCCGCTGTTCACGCAGGCGCTGCTGCCGCTCGGGGACGGCCGCGTGTGGTGGTTCCAGCGCTACCACCACCTGCTCATCGACGGCTCGGGCATCCTGCGCCTGACCGCCCGCGCCGCCGAGCTGTACGGCGGCGCGGACACCTCGCCCGACTGGTCGCTGGAGCGGCTGCTGGCCGCCGACGAGCGGTACCGGGCGTCCGCCCGGTTCACCGAGGACCGGGACTACTGGCACGCGCGGCTGGCGGGCCTGCCCGAGGAGCCCGCCCGGCTGGTGGAGTGCCCGCCCACCGCCCCCGCCCGGACCCTGCGCCGCACCCTGGAGCTGTCGGCCGTACAGGCCGCGCCGCTGCACGAGGCCGCCGCACGGGCCGGGGTACGCCTGTCGCGGTGGGCGATCGCCGCCGTCGCCGCCTACCTGCACCGCGCCACCGGCGAACGGGACATCGTCCTCGGCCTCCCGGTGACCGCCCGGGTCGATCCCGACATCGCCGACAACCCCGGCATGGTGTCCAACGTGGTGCCGCTGCGGCTGGCCGTGACGCCGGGCACCACCCCGTCCCGGCTCGTCGCCGACGTCGCCGCCGAGGTGCGCGAGGCCGTCGACCACTCCCGGTACCGCGGCGAGGACCTCGCCCGTGAGCTGGGCAGGCCGCACGGGCTGCGGGGCCTCATCGGGCCGACCGTCAACGTCATGCCGTTCCACGAGGGCCTGCGTTTCGGCGACCGCATGGGCGTCCTCCACCACCTGGCGCTCGGCCCGGTCGGCGACCTGTCCGTCGCCGTCTACGACCGGCCCGCCGGGCAGGGCCTGCGCATCGACCTCGACGCCGACGCCGCCCTGTGCACCCCCGAGCGGCTCGCCGAGCACGAACGCCGCCTCCTGGCCGTCCTGGAGGCCATGGCCGCCCACCCCGACCGGCCCCTGGCCGCCATCGACCTGACCGACCCGGACGAGCGCCGCCGGGTGCTCGGCACGTTCGGCGACGCCTTTGACGGGCACGGCGAGGACGTCACCTGGACCGGCGCGTTCGAACGCCAGGCCGCCCGGCGGCCCGACGCCGTCGCGGTCGTCTGCGAGGACGAACGCCTCACCTACGCGGAGCTGAACGACCGCGCCAACCGGCTCGCCCGGCTGCTGCGGGCACGCGGCGTCTCCGCCGAGGACGTCGTGGCCGTGGCCATGCCCCGTACCGCCGACCTGGTGACGGCGCTGCTCGGCGTGATGAAGGCCGGAGCCGCCTACCTGCCTCTCGACCTGGACCACCCGGCCGACCGGGTCGCCTACATGGTCGAGGACGCCCGCGCCAAGGCCGTGGTGTCCGTGACCGCCCTGGCCGCCGACCTGCCCGCCCTGCCCCCCGTGCTGCTCGACGACCCCGCCGTCCGCGCCGAGCTGGCCACGCTCGACGGCGGCGACCTCGGCGAGCCGGTACCGCTGGAACGCGCCGCCTACGTCATCTACACCTCCGGCTCCACCGGGCGGCCGAAGGGCGTCGTCGTCTCCCACGACGGCGTCGGCAGCCTCGTCGCCACCGCCGCCGAACGGATCGGCGTGGACGAGCACAGCCGGGTCGTCCAGTTCGCCTCGGTGGGCTTCGACGTCACCGTGTGGGACCTGGTCATGTCCCTGTGCGTGGGCGGCACCGCCATCCTCGTCCCGGCCGAACGGCGGGTCGCGGGGGAGGAGCTGACCGGCTACATCGCCGAGCACCGCGCCACCCACATGATCCTGCCGCCGTCCCTGGTGGCGGCGCTGCCCGCCGGATGCGAGCTGCCCGAGGGCGCGGTGCTCATCGTGGGCACCGAGACCGTGCCCGCCGAACTGATCGCCCGATGGGGGCGGCGGCTGCGCGTCGTCGTCGCGTACGGGCTCACCGAGGCCACCGTCAACTCCACCCTGTGGCTCGCGCGGCCCGACTGGACCGGGCCCGTCCCCATCGGCGTCCCCGACCCCGGCACCCGCTGCTACGTGCTGGACGCCGCGCTGCGCCCCGTCGGCGTCGGCGAGGTCGGCGAGCTGTACGTCTCCGGGCGCGGGCTGGCACGCGGCTACCTCGGGCGCCCCGGCCTCACGGCGGAGCGGTTCGTCGCCGACCCCTTCGGCGCGCCCGGCGACCGCATGTACCGCACCGGCGACCGCGCCCGCTGGCGTCCCGACGGCACCCTGGACTTCCTCGGCCGCACCGACGGGCAGCTCAAGATCCGGGGCCACCGCATCGAGCCCGGCGAGGTCGAGAGCGTCCTGATGTCCCACCCGGCCGTCGCGCAGGCCGCCGTCGTCGCGCTCGACGACCACCGCAAGGTCAGGCGCCTGGTCGGCTACGTCACCGTCTCCGGCGCGGTGGAGCCCGGCGGGCTGCGCGAGTACGCCGGGGAACGGCTGCCCGGCCACATGACCCCGAGCATGGTCGTCGTGCTCGACGGAGAGCTGCCCCGCACCCCCAACCGCAAGGTCGACCGGCGCGCCCTGCCCGAGCCCGACTGGACCGCCACCGGCACCGCCGTCCAGGCCCCGCCCACCACGCCCGCCGAACACACCCTCGCCGGGCTGTTCGCCGAGGTGCTGCGGCTGCCCGCCGTCGGCGTGA
>DATADI010000171.1:0-14770 GCA_036258615.1 Thermomonospora sp.
CCCGTGCGCCCCGGCCGCCAGCAACGCGGCGGCGTCGGCCTGTGCCTGCACGAGCGACCGGTAGGGCGCGCACCGCGCGAGCAGGTCCGCGTGGGACCCGACGTCGGCGATGCGCCCCTGGTCGAGGACCGCCACCAGGTCCGCGCCGCGCAGCGTGGACAGCCGGTGAGCGATCACGAGGGTGGTCCGGCCAGCGCGGACGCGTTCCAGGGCCGTCTGGACCTCCCGTTCCGACAGCACGTCGAGCTGGCTGGAGGACTCGTCCAGCACCAGGACCGGGGAGTCCTTGAGCAGGGCGCGAGCGACCGCGACCCGCTGCCGCTCCCCGCCCGACAGGCGTGCGCCGCGTTCGCCGACGACGGTGTCCGCGCCGTCCGGCAGCCGCTCCAGGAACGGGGTGACCCGGGCGTCGTCGCAGGCCCGGCGCAGGCGCGCGTCACCGGCCCCGGGCGCGGCCAGCTCCAGGTTGGCCGCGAGGGTGTCGTGGAAGAGGAACACGTCCTGCGGCACATGCCCGACGAGCCGGGTCAGCTCCTCGCGGGGCAGGTCGCGCAGGTCCACGCCGCCGAGGGTGATGCGCCCGCGCTGCGGGTCGAACCAGCGCAGCAGCAGGTGGGCCAGGGTGGACTTGCCCGCTCCGGTCACCCCGGCGAGCGCGACCGTGGTCCCCGCCGGGACGGTGAGGTCCACGCCGTCCAGCACCCAGGGCCCGTCGTCGGCGTAACGGAAGCCGACGCCCTCGAACACGATCTCCAGCGGGCCCGGGTCCGGAGGCAGCGTGATCCGCCCGTCGTCGGGCACCGGTGCGGGGGTCTCCAGGACGTCGAAGACCCGGTCGGCCGCCGAGGACGTGATGCCCCACACCCGGGTGACGTTCAGCAGCGTGGTGATCGGGCCGAACGCCCCGGCGGCGAGCACCACCGCCGGGGCCAGCCACTCCACCGGCAGCGCGTCCCGCGACACCAGCCACACGCCGGTGCCCAGCACGGCCAGGGTGCCGCCGCTGACCAGCAGCCCGCCGGCCGCCGTCTCCAGCCCGCCGCGCGCCGCCTGCCGGTGCTGGGCCCTGGCCAGCCGGTCTCCGGCGGCGGCGAGGTCGGCCAGCCGGCGTTCGCCCGCACCGAAGGACACGGTCTCGCGGAGACCCTGCACCAGGTCCACGACCTCGACGTTGATGCGCGCCGTCAGCTCCCGGACCCGTCGCCCCTGACGACGGCCGCGCGACCGCAGCCACAGCGGCACGCTCGCGGACGCCACCAGCCAGGGCAGCAGGACCAGCGCCAGCCGGGGATCCACGAACGCCAGGGCCACCAGCGCCACCGGCGGCAGCGTCGCCGCGAGCGCGATGTAGATCGAGGTGTGGGCGTAGAAGATCTCCAGGCTCTCGCTGTCGTGCAGGGTCCGCGAGGCCAGGTCGCCGGTACGGGCGCGGACCAGGCCGCCGGGCGCGATCCGTTCGAACGCCCAGTACAGCCACTGCCGCACGTCGGCCAGGATCCGGAAGGACAGCTCGTGGGAGATCCACGCCTCCAGCCAGGTCGCCACGGCCCGCAGCACGACCAGCCCCAGCGTCGCCGCCGCCAGCCACCACAGCGTGCCGGTGCCGGTGCCGGTGAGGGCCTTGACGACGGTGACGGCCCCCAGCACGTTCGCCGCGATCCCGCTCGCCTGGTTGAGCGCGCCGAACAGCACCGACAGCGCGAACGCCCGGCGGTGCCCGCCCAGGACGTGCAGCAGCCCGGCGACCCCGCGCCGGCCGGGCGGGAGCCGGTCGGCCTGCCAGCGCGTGCTCTCGTTGGCGCGCAGTTCCCGCGTGCCCTGCTCGACGGTCTTCATCGCGCGGCCTCCGCGTGCGCTCCGACGAGCCTCGCCCACGCGCCGCCCGCTCCGGCCAGGACTTCCGGCGGCCCGTGCTCCACCAGCCGTCCCCGTTCCAGGACGGCGACCGCGTCGGCCGTGGCGACCGTGGACAGGCGGTGGGCGATGACGATGGTGGTCCGGCCTTCGCGGACCTCCTCCACGGCCTGCTGGAGAGCGGCCTCGGTACGTCCGTCGACGCTGGCGGTGGCCTCGTCGAGCACCAGGATCGGCGCGTCCTTGAGCAGCGCGCGGGCGATGGCCAGGCGCTGCCGCTCACCGCCCGACAGGGTCGCGCCGCGTTCCCCGACGACCGCGTCGAACCCGCCGGGCAGCGCCTCGATCACGTCCAGGACGCGGGCCCGCGCCGCCGCCTCGCGCAACCGGTCGATCCCGGCGTGGGGCGCGGCGATCCGCAGGTTCTCCGCCACGGTCCCGTGGAACAGGTAGGTGTCCTGGGCGACGACCGAGACCAGCGCCCGTACGTCCGCCGGGTCCGCGTCGCGCAGGTCGATGTCGTCGACGAGCACGCGGCCCTCGTCCGGGTCGAAGAACCGCTGGAGCAGTGCGACGAGCGTGGACTTGCCCGATCCGGAGCGGCCCACCACCGCGAGCGTGCGGCCGGGTTCGACGGTGAGGTCGACCTCGCGTACGGCCGCGTGGTCAGAGCCCAGGTACCGGAAGGTGACGTTCTCGAAGCGGATCCGGGGCTGTGCCGTCCGGGGCAGCGGCACCGGCGTGACCGGCACGGTGACCAGCGGTTCGGCGTCCAGCAGTTCGAAGATGCCGTGCGAGGCGGCCAGCCCGTGGAAGCCCTCGTGCCAGTAGTTCTGCAGCTCCAGCAGCGGCCGGAAGCACTCGGCCGACAGGAACAGCACCACCAGGAGGGCGGCGGCGTCCAGGTGCCCGTCGGCCATCCGCACGGACGCCACCGCCACCGACAACGCGGTCCCGGCGGTCATCACGAACGCGGTGAGGCTGTACACGCCGGTCGAGGCCGCCAGGTCGCCCATGGTGGCGCGGTACAGGTCGATGGCGTCGTCGCGCAGCCGGTGACCGAACCGCTCGCTCGCCCCGAGGGTCTTGAGCGTGGTCATCCCCTGCAGCGCGTCCAGGACCCGCGCGGCGAACCGTTCGTAGGCCGCCCAGTGACGCCGCCCGCGACGACCCAGCAACCGGCTCCACAGCGGGCGCGACAGCGGCACCAGCACCACGCAGACCCCGACGACGGTGCCCACGACGGGGTCGAGGGCGAACAGCGCCCCCACGATCACCAGCGGCCCGGCCAGGCTGACCAGCACCTGCGGCAGGTAGTAGCCGACGTAGGCCTGCAGCGCCTCGACCCCGTCGGCGACGGTGGCCTGGATCGAGCCCGACGGCCTGGTCACCGTGTAGCCGGGGCCGAGTTCGAGGAGCCGGCCCGCGAGCCGGGCGCGCAGCCGCCGCTTGACCACGGCCGCCGTCCACATGCCCGCCAGGTCGCGCCCCCACAGCAGCGCCGACCGGAGCGCGAGCAGCCCGGCGACCAGGGCGATCGGCCCGGCCAGCTCCCCGGCGGGACGGCCGTCGAAGGCCCGGCGGACCACCTCGGCGAGGCCGAAGCCCTGGCCGACCGCGCAGGCCGTCGCGCCGAGGGCGAGCAGCACGGTGACGGCCACGGGAACGGGAGTGGTGCGCACCAGGCCGAACAGGCGTCGGCGGACCAGCACGTCATCCTCCCGGGGGTTCCGTCGTCTCGGTACCGCCCGCATTAGATCGAGAATGAAAACGGTTGTCAATATCGCTAAGCTCGCGTCATGGACACGTCCCCCCGAACCAGGACCGATCCCCCCGCAACGGGCCTGGTCGCACTGCTGACCGGCAACCGGGACTTCCGGAACCTGTGGCTGGGCAACCTCATCAGCGTCTGCGGCGGCTGGTTCAGCGCGGTCGCGGTCTTCGCGATGGTCTACGAGCACAGCGGCGCGCCCCTGGCGGCGGGCGCGACCCTGGCGCTGCGCTACCTGCCCGGCCTGCTGGTCGGCCCGTGGGGCGGGGTGCTGGCCGACCGCGCGGACCGCCGGACGATCATGCTGGCCGGGGACGCGGTGCTCGCCGTGCTCGCCCTGACGTTCCTGCTGGCCGACAGCCCCGGCACGCTGTGGCTGGTCTACCCGCTGACCTTCCTGTCCGCCGCGACCGGCTTCGTCTTCCAGGCCGCCCGGGGCGCGTGGATGCCGTCACTGGTCCGGCCCGAGGAGTACGTGCTGTACTCGGCGGCCGTCCAGGTCAACGGGCTGCTGTTCCAGGCGGTGGGCGGGCTCGCGGGCGCGGCGGTCATCGGGCTGGCCGGGTGGCGCTGGGCGTTCGTGGTCAACGCCCTGTCGTTCGTGGCGTCGCTGCTGCTCACCGCGCGGGTCACCCGGGGCAGCCGGCGCGGCGGGGCGGGCCGCTCCCCCGGCTGGGGCGCCGCCTTCCGGGACGGCCTGCGCACCGCCCGCCGCACCCGGCTGATCGCCGCCCTGCTCTGCCTGGAGGCGGTGTTCTGCCTGGGCCTGGGCGGCATGATCACGGCGATGACGTTCCTGGCCCTGCAGGTCCACGACCTCGGCGACGGCGGCACCGGCTGGTTCTACGCCGTGCAGGGGACGGTGGGGGCGGTGACCCTGCTCGCCCTCGCCCCCCGCCTGCAGCGGATGCACCCGAGGTCGCGGCTGGCCGTGGTGGGCCTGTCCTGCCTCGGCGAGGGCCTGTGCACGGCGCTGCTCGGCGTGCCCGGCGCCGCCTGGGCCGCCCTGGCCCTGTGGGGCTGCGCCGCCCTCGCCGACGTCGTGTACGGCCCGACCGCGATCGCCGCGCTCACGGCCGCCGCCGCCGACGAGGTCCGCGGGCGGATCATGTCGCTGTGGAGCGCGGTCGCCACGACCAGCCTGGCGGTGTCGGCGTTCGCGGCCGGGGCCCTGCTCGACGCGCTCGGGCACCGGGCGCTGCTGGTGATCCTCGGTGCGCTGATGGCCGCGCCCGGGGCGGCCTGGCTGGCCGCCCTACGCGCCGGAGCGATCACCCCCGCGAGGCGGCTCACCCGGTGAGGTAGCCGCCGGAGGCGTCCACGTCGGTGCCGATGACCGGGGTGGCGTCGTCGGAGGCGAGCCACATCACGACCCGGGCGATCTCGTGGGCCTGCACGATCCGCTTGATCGGGTAGTCCTGGGCGATCTGCTCGTAGGTCATGTCGAACGCCTTGGCGGCCCGGCGCAGCATGGGCGTGTCCACCGCACCGGGCGCGAGCGCGTTGACCCGGATGTTGCGCGCGGCGTACTCCAGGGCGGCGACCTTGGTGAGCGACGCGACCCCGTGCTTGCTGGAGTTGTACGGGGCGATGGTCGCGAAACCGACCTCGGCGGAGATGGACGCGGTGTTGATGATGACGCCGCGTCGCGCCCGGATCATGTGCGGCAGCTCGTACTTCATCGACAGGAACGTCCCGGCGGTGTTGGTGCGCCAGACCAGCTCCAGGTCCGCCAGGCTCTGCTCGTGGAGGGGCACGGCCCTGGGGCTCTCGATGCCCGCGTTGTTGAAGGCGATGTCGATGCGGCCGTATCGGCGCACGCACGCATCGACGAAGGCTTTCACGTCGTCCTCCCGCGTGACGTCCGCGCGCAGGTACGTGGCCTCGCCCCCGAAGCGGCGGATCTCGCGTTCGTGCCGGCGTCCCAGTTCCGTGCGGCGTCCGCAGAAGAAGACCCGCGCTCCTTCGCGTGCCATCTCGTACGCCGTGGCCTGCCCGATGCCCGAGGTGGCGCCGGTGATGAGCACGACCTTGCGGGCGAACCGGCCGTTCGGGTTCGCGCGGCCGGTGGAGGGGACCGGCGGGTTCTGGGTGTTGGCGGCGGCGCCGGTCAGGGGAACGGCGGCCAGCCCGGCGGCACCGGCGGCGCCTGCGGCCAGGAGACGGCGGCGGGTGGGGTCGGTCATGGCACTCTCCTGGTTCAGGGGCGGGCGAGCCGGTCGGGAAGGGGCGCGAGGGGGTACACGCGCCAGAAGAAGGCGTCGGCCGCGTGCTGGTCGCCCGGGAAGTTGACCGCCTCGGCGATGCGGCCGTCACGGATCCGGAACGCCAGCGCCCACATGAGGTCGAGCCCTTCCGGTGTGGTGCTCCAGCCGCGGTGCAGGTCGACGACCCATTCGCCGTCGGCGGCCAGGAAGACGGGGTCGGCCCGGAATCCGGCCTTGGCGAGCTGGCCGAAAAAGGCCAGCACCTCGTCCACCCCGTGTTTCGTGCCGGCGAGCGGATGGTGCCCCGGAATGGTCCACCGGATGTCGGCGGCGAAGTACCTGTCCCGGAGGGCCGCCAGGTCACCGGCGGCGTAGGCGGCGTAGTAGCCGCGGATCAGACGGACGTTGGGGTGCTCGCGGCGGGGCGCCGCGGCGGCCGGTGCGGCCACGGCCATCGCGGCCAGCCCTGCGGCGGAGACCCCGGCGGCCCGGAGCACCGCGGCGCGGGAGAGGTCGGTCACGCTTCCTCCTCGATGACGAAGGCGTCACCGAAAATGCTGGTGCACCGACCGCTCCCGTTGCCAATTCCAATGGTCATCGCCGATGGTTATAACGGCTGCCCGCTGCGCCTTTCTCGTGCTTTTATGCGCCGTCCGGTGAACTGAGGATTTTCGGTGCGCCCGGTGGGGCGACGTCGCGGAAGTTCGGGCCGGGGCCGTCGATGTTCCAGGCGACGATCCGGCGCGCGTGCACGCGGATCACGTCCTTGGTGAACCCCGGGATCATCGGCTCCTCCAGGGTGAGCAGTTCCGCCGTGCCGCGGATCTCCAGGCCCCGGCCACGCTGACCGCCCGGCCCCACGGGCTCCTCGGCCTCGTCGTGGACGACGAACGACACCCTCGGGTCGGCGGCGATGTTGCGGTACTTCTGCGAGGCGGTCAGCCAGGGCCCGCCGATGTCGATCACGTCGGTCTCCGGATCCAGGCGGTAGGCGACGGGCTTGACCTGCGGCCCTCCCCCGGGCCCCAGGCTGGCCAGGCAGCCGAGGTGCTGTGCGGTCAGGTACACCCGTTCGGCGTCGGTGAACGTCATGCCCCCACCGTGCTACCTCGATCATGGTTGAGGTCAACCGCCGGGCGGAGCCGAGCGCCCTAGGATGGGCAGCCGGTGGTCCCCGACACCCGGGAGCTGGTCACGTGTCCTACTTCCTCGAAGTCCCCCTGGACGACGGCGAGCCGATGCTGGTGGAGATCACCGGCCAGGTCGACGACGTGGTACCGGTGGGACGGAGCCGGGACGTGGTCGGCAGGCTCCCCGAGACGCTGCGGGCCGGGCTGGACCGCGCGCAGGCGTTCGCGGGCGAGGTGCTCACCCGGATGCGCGCCTACCCGGAGCCGCCGGACGTCGTCGCCGTCGAGTTCGGGTTGAAGCTCACCGCCAAGACCGGCGTGGTCATCGCCGAGTCCACCGGCGAGGCCCACCTCAAGGTCGTCGCGCAGTGGCATCGCTCGCCTGTGCCGCCCGTCCAGGATCCGACCATCGAGTGACCCGCCCACCGTGCTGCGGAGTTGGCGGGTTGTTTGCCGGGTTCGGGGTTCTGGTTGCGGTATGCCCAGGTCACGGGGGTAGGGGGTGCCCGAATCGCGCCCGTTCCGACCCGAGGGGGACAGATCCGTGGGCACCACCGCGACCAGGCACAAGGTCGTCCTGGAGAAGGCCGCACAGGACTTCGCCGACGCCAACTCCGAGCACCCGTTCATCTACGAGCTTCCGCCGGAACAGGGACGGCAGGTGCTGGAGGACCTCCAGTCCGACCCGAACGTCCCCAAGCCGGACATCGACGAGGAGTGGATCCAGGTCCAGGGCGGCCCCACGGGCGTGGTGCCCGTCAGGATCATCAAGCCCAAGGGCGTCACGGGCACCCTGCCGGTCGTCTTCTACGTCCACGGGGCCGGGTGGGTCTTCGGCTCGGCGCACACCCACGACCGGCTGTGCCGTGAGCTTGCGGTCCGCTCGCACGCCGCCGTGGTCTTCCCCGAGTACGACCGCGCACCCGAGGCCAGGTACCCGACGCAGATCGAGCAGAACTACACCGCCGCCCGATGGGTGATGGAGCACGGCTCGGAGAAGAGCCTGGACGCCTCCCGGATGGCCGTGTGCGGGGACTCGGTCGGCGGCAACATGTCCACGGTCCTCTCCCTGATGGCCAAGGAACGCGGTGACGTGAACCTGCTCTGCCAGGTGTTGTTCTATCCCGTCACGAACGCCGACTTCGACACCGAGTCGTACCACCAGTTCGCCACCGGCTACTACCTCAACCGGGACGGCATGAAGTGGTTCTGGGACCAGTACACGACCGATCCGCAGCAGCGCGCCGACATCCACGCCTCGCCGCTGCGGGCGTCCACCGAGCAGCTGCGCGGGCTGCCTCCGGCGCTGGTCCTCACCGGCGAGGCCGACGTGCTGCGCGACGAGGGCGAGGCGTACGCCGCCAAACTGCGTGAGGCCGGTGTGGACGTCACCGCCGTCCGGCTGGCGGGCGTGATCCACGACTTCGCGATGATCGACCTGCTCCGCGACACCAACGCCAACAAGGCCGCGATGGAACTGGCCACGACGGCCCTGCGCGAGGTCCTCGGTTCCTGACCGTGTGACGGGCGTCATGTCCGGCGCCTGTCACGGATGGCTCCCCTCGCCGGTTCAAGAATCGGCGAAAGGGGAGACCATGGCACATCACATCGTCGTCGCGGGAGCCGGGTACGGGGGGCTGGCCGCCGCCAGGCGCGTCGCGGGACGGCTGCGGTCGCACGACGTCCGGGTGACGCTGGTGAACGCCAACGACCGGTTCGTGGAGCGGGTCCGCCTGCACCAGCTCGCCACCGGCCAGCGACTGCGGGACATCCCGTTGCGCCGGGTGCTCGACGGCACCGGCGCGGACCTGGTCGTCGGGCACATCACCGCGATCGACCCGGCGGCCCGCGTGATCCGGCTCGGCACACCGCCGTACGAGATCGGTTACGACACCCTGGTGTACGCGCTGGGCAGCCTCGCGGACGTCGGCACCGTTCCCGGCGTGGCCGATCACGCGTTCCCGGTGGCGCGGGCCGACGACGCGACACGGCTCCGGGCCCGGTTGGACGAACTGGCGGACGGGGCCCCGATCGCCATCGTCGGCGGTGGCCTCACCGGTGTCGAGACCGTCGCCGAAGTGGCCGAGACCCGCACCGACCTGAGGGTGCATCTGCTGACGGAAGGCGCTGCGGGCGGGTGGCTGTCCGACAGAGCCCGCCGGTACCTGCACAAGGCGCTCTCACGGTTGAACGTCACCGTCCATGAGCACACCGCCGTGGCCAAGGTCGGTGCGGGTGAACTGCTGACCAAGGACGGAGAGCACCTGCCGTTCGACGCGGTGGTGTGGGCCGCCGGGTTCCAGGTGCCCGCCCTGGCCGCCGAGGCGGGGCTGACGGTCGATGTCCACGGTCGCCTGGTGGTGGACGCCACGCTGCGTTCGGTGTCGCACCCCGAGGTGTACGGCGTCGGCGACGCGGCGGCGGCCCTCATGCCGGACGGGGCGGTGACGCGGATGTCCTGCCAGGCGGCCATCCCGATGGGCGTGCAGGCGGCCGACATCATCGCCGCCCGGGTGGAGGGCCGCGAGCCGAAGCCGTTCGGTCTCCGTTACGTGATGCGGAACATCAGCCTCGGCCGACGTGACGGGATCATCCAGTTCACCCATTCCGACGACAGCCCGCGCGACATCGTCCTCACCGGGCGTACGGCGGCCATCGTCAAGGAGGTCATCACCAGCAACGCCGTGCGCTCCCTGCGGCACCCGAACCTGGTCAAGGTCCTCGGCCTGGACAGGGGGCGCTAGCCCAGCAGTTCGTCGGTCAGCTTCGCGAGGCGCTCTCCCGTCTCCGGGGCGAACAGCCGGTTGTTCACGCTGATCTTGGTATCCAGGGCGAACGCGCTGAGCGGCGCCTTGGGCGGGTCATCGAGAAGGCGCACGATCGGGGGAACGACAGCGGTGGCGGGCTTCGCCGTGGCCTTCTGCCGTTCGATGAAGGCCGCCGTCTGGGGGTCGTACTCACCGGCGAACGCCGTGGACGTCGTGCCCGGGTGGAACAGCACATACCGCACGGGACCCCACTTCCCGTGACGCTCGGCGAAGCTGACGCCGAGCAGGTCGTTGAGCCGCCCGGACACGAACATGGCCTGCACACCGTCATAGCTCCGGGTGCTTTGCAGGTCGTCCCAGTCGATCGGGGTGTCGTGCCCCGGCCCGGCCACGTTGATGATGACCGGGCGTTCGCCCTCGCGCAGCGAGCCGAGCAGCCCGTAGCTGAACAGCACACGGCTCAGGTAGAAGAGCGCGAAGTTGTCCTCGAAGCCCTCCGGGGTCTCACGACGGTACGTCCGGTAGAACCGGGCGCACAGGACCAGCCCGTCGATCGTCGGATGCGCCTCGACCAGCCGACGCACCACCCGCCGGTTCTCGGCCACCAGGCTCAGGTCCGCCTGCACGAACGTCAGCCTTCCGGGGCCTCCCTCCGCCTCCCGGGCCAGCCGGTCGCCCTTCTCGGGGTTCGTCCCGATGACCACCGCATGGTCACCCCTCGCCGCCAGCGCCCGCGCGACGGCCGCCCCGATACCGTCCGTCCCACCCGTGATCACGTACGTCTTCGCCACCTCGACCCCTCCGTTTCAGACGACCTGGAGCCACCCTAACGGGCTCGTTCGCATAATTGAACTGGCGAGTTCAATTGAAGGGCATGGTGAAGGCGGCCGGGACTGTCTTCAGGGGAGTCAGGCCCGCAGGGCGTGGACGGCGGCGGCGAACTGGTCGCCCCGGTCGGCGTAGTTCCGGTACTCGCCGACGCTGGAGCAGGCGGGTGACAGCAGCACCACATCCCCGGGCCGTGCGTGATGATCGGCGCGTTCCACCAGGTCGGTCATGGATCCGTGAACGTGCTCGTACCCGGTGAACCCGACGGCGTCCAGGGCGGCGGCGATGCGGGGAGCCTCGGCACCGGTCAGGAGAACCGCCCGGATCGGTGTACGCGTGAGGGCCTCGGCGAGGGAGTCGAACGACACGCCCTTCGTGGAGCCGCCCAGGATGAGCACCTTGGAGCCGTCGAACGCGGCCATGGCGGCGATGGTGGTCTGCGGCGTCGTGGACAGCGAGTCGTTCACCCAGGTCACGCCACCGCGAGTGGCGACGACCTGGAGCCGGTGGGGCAGCGCCTCGATCCCGCGCACCCCGCGCCGGATGACCTCCAGGTCTCCCCCGACCAGGTCATGGGTGGCGGCGATGGCGGCGGCCACGTTGACGAGGTTGTGCGGCCCCGGCAGCGGCACGTCCTCGGCGTCGACGAGCCTCCTCTCGGCCCAGTAGAGGCCACCCTGGCGGACGTGGACGCCTTCCGGCCGCCCGATCGCGACGCGCCGGGCGGGACCGGCGGTCGCGATCCTGGCGGCGGGCGGGTTGTCCGCCACGTAGACGACCAGGTCGCCGGGCGTCTGGTAGCGGGCGATGGACGCCTTGGCCTGCTCGTACTCCGCCATGTCGCGATGCCAGTTCAGGTGGTCGGGCGTGATCCCCAGCACCACCGCGACCTGCGGCGAGACACGCAGATCCATCAGCTGGAAGCTGGACAGCTCCAGCACCACGAGGTCGTCGGCGCGCATCTCGGGCAGCATCGCCAGCGGCGTGGCGCCGATGTTGCCGCCGACGAACACGCGCCGCCCGGCGGCCCGCAGGACCGCGGCGATCGCCGTGACGGTCGTGCCCTTGCCCTTGGTGCCGGTGACGCCGATCACCGGAGCCGGGCAGCGCGCCATGAACTCGGCGATCACGCTGGTCACCGGCACCCCGTCGGGAAGCGCGTCGGGCCGGACACCGGGGCTGCGGACGACGAGGTCCACCGAGTCCAGGCCACCGAGGTAGTCGTCCGCCACCGTGACACCGTGGGGCACGTCGACGGGGCCGCCGCGCTCGTGCACCACGACCTCGTCGCCGCGCGCCCGCCAGTACTCGACCGCCGCCCGGCCCTCGACCCCGAAGCCGATCACCGCCACCCTCACCGGGTCGACCCTACCGACTCGTTCCGTCGCCCAGGGTGAGGGCGGACCAGCGGTCCTGGAGGTGGTGTTCGCCCGCAGGGGTCAGGTCGCCGAGGAGCCGCAGGCGGGCGACACCACCGTCGGGATGGATGTCGAGCCGGACGTGGGTGACCTCGCGGTCGCCGGGAAGGCGGAACCGGTGGCGCGTGTCGGGCTGGAGGCGGGTGCGTTCCAGCAGCGGGGTCCAGGAGTCCGGGTCCTCGGGGGTGGTGGTGCCGGACAGGGAGGCCCAGCCGGGGGCGTTGTACCTGAGGTTGGCGGTGTCGATCTCGGCGAGGCGGACCACGCCCGCGGCGGCCAGGCGGATGACCGCCCAGTCGTTGCCGGGGCCCCGGCGGCGGGCGGTCTCCCAGCCCTCGGCCTGGTGGCGGGCCGTTCCCGGGAACAGCATGTTGTCGGGCGAGGAGTAGAACATGTCGGAGCAGCCCGTGACGCAGGCGCCGTTCTCCAGGGCGGCCAGGTCCACGGTCAGGCCGGTCAGCAGGCGTGGATCCGGGACGACCTCGCCGTGCACGCGGAGCCGGGCGACGCCTCCGTCGGGGTGGATGTTGAGGCGGACGTGGGTGAAGCGGCGTTCGACGTTGACGGCGAACTCGTGCACGGCGTCACCGCTCAGCGGGCTGGTGGGCACGATCTCGACCCAGTCGGCGTCGCCCAGCTCGGCGGGCGACGGGTAGCCGTCCACCGCGCACGCCTCCACCGACGCGTACGGCGGGAAGTTGCCCTTGAACCAGGCCGTGTCGATCACCACGCCGCGGATCACGCCGGGCAGGCCCAGCCGGACCAGCGCCCAGTCATGCCCCAGCTCACCGTGCTCGTCGGGGCGTCGCCGCCGGGTCTCCCAGCCGTCGTACTCCTGTCCCTTGGGCCCGAAGGTCTCCGGCTGGAACGCCGGGGCCCAGGGGTTGATGAGGTTCTCCTTCTCCTCGAACGACTCGTCGCTGGCGGCCATGACCGTGCCGCCCAGCGTCCGTACGGCGAGGTCGGGCAGTGCGGTGACGTCGCTCATCGTCCCCTCCTCAGCAGTGTGCCGCGCGGGGTGTCTCCGACGGTCTCGCCGCGCAGCCAGGTGGCGTGGACGACGCCGCTGAGGGGGCGACCGGCGTACGGGGTGACCGGGTGCCGGTGGCGCAGCGCCGAGGGATCGACCACGAAGGTCTCGTCGGCGGCGAACGCCACGAGGTCGGCGGAACAGCCCACGGCGATGCGGCCCTTGTCCGGCAGCCCGGCGAGCGCGGCGGGGGCCTCGGCCATCCAGCGGACGACGGCGTCGAGGCCGTGACCCCGGGCGCGCGCGGCGGTCCAGATCACGGGCAGGCCGAGCTGGAGGGAGGAGACGCCGCCCCAGGCCCCGGCGAAGTCACCGCGCTTCAGTTCCGGCGTGCAGGGCGAGTGGTCGGACACCACGCAGGTCAGGACGCCGTCGGCCAGCCCGCGCCAGAGTTCCTCACGGTTGGCGGCGTCCCGGATGGGCGGGCAGCACTTGAACTCCGTGGCGTCCTCGGCGACGTCGTCGGCGGACAGGGTCAGGTAGTGCGGGCAGGTCTCGGCGGTGACGGCGAGGCCGCGCCGCCGCGCCTCGGCGATCGGCTCCAGGCACTCGGCGGCCGACAGGTGCAGGATGTGCGCGCGGACACCGGTCTCCTCGGCCACGGCGATGACCCGTTCAACGGCCCGGAGCTCGGCGGCCGGTGGCCGGGACTCGAGGAACGCCGGGTAGCCGCCGTCGGCGGGTACGGCCAGCACCTCGGGGTCCTCGGCGTGCACGATCAGCAGCCCGCCGAACGAGGCGATCTCCTTGGCCGCCGGATACAGCTCCGACGGGGACAGCGGGGGGAACTCCGGCACCCCCGAGTCGGAGGTGAAGCACTTGAACCCGTAGACGCCCAGGTCGTGCAGCTCCCGGAGGAAGGGCAGGTTGCCGGGAACGGCGCCACCCCAGAACCCGACGTCCACGAAGCACTGCCCGGCGGCGGCCTCCCGCTTGACCGCCAGGGCCTGGGGCTCGGTCGTGGGCGGGAGCGAGTTCAGCGGCATGTCCACGATCGTGGTGACACCGCCCCCGGCGGCGGCGCGCGTCGCGGTGGCGAACCCCTCCCACTCGGTACGGCCGGGCTCGTTGACGTGGACATGCGTGTCGACCAGGCCGGGGAGCAGCGCGGTCGTCCCGAGATCGACCTCGGTGTCGGCGCGCAGGGACGCACCGTGGTCCTCGATGGCGGCGATCCGCCCCTCGCGGACGGCGACGGCCGCAGGGCGTTCCCCATACGGCAGGACCACACGGCGTGATCGGATCACCAGTTCGTACGGTGGGTCTTCCACAGCTCTCCGTTCTCCAGGCCCGGGGCTCGGGTGAGCCAGGCGCGGCCGATGTCCTCGGCGAGGCGTTCCAGCAGCGGCGCGGCGTGCCTCATGCACCGCGCCGGGTCGGGTTCCAGGTCGGTGAGGGCGTAGGCGGCCTGGATGCGGGCGCGGCGGAGCTGCTCCCCGGTCAGCGCCCGGCGGCCCGCGACCGCCACCACCGGTATGCCATGCCCGGCCGCCGCCCGGGCCACGCCCACCGGGGCCTTGCCGCGCAGCGACTGGCGGTCCAGCGAGCCCTCCCCGGTGATCACCAGCCGGGCCCCGGCGACCCGGTCGGCGAACCCGACCAGGTCGAGCAGGAAGTCGATGCCCGGCCGGACGGTGGCCCCGAGGAACGCCATGGCCGCGAACCCCGCGCCCCCGGCGGCCCCGGCACCGGGTCGTTCGGCGGCGAACACCCCGGTGTCGCGGCGGGCGACCGCCGCCAGCCGGGCCAGCCCGCGCTCCAGCC
>DATADI010000172.1:0-4642 GCA_036258615.1 Thermomonospora sp.
GCCGCACGATCTCCTCCAGCGTCAGCCCCCCACCGATCCCCCGCCGCCCCGCCACCTGCGCGAACGGCCCCGTCCCCCGCCCCTCCCCCACAGCCGCGAACGGCCCCGTGGAACGCCCATCCCCCACCACCGGAAACGCCCCCGACGCCCGCCCGTCGTCCGCCACCGGGAACGGCCCCGACGGCCGAGAACGATCCTCTGCTGGGGACGGGCCCGGTGGGTGGGCGTCGGGCGTGGTCGGGAGGGGGCCTGTCGTTCGGGGAGCGGCGTGTGGTTGGGGTGCGGGCGGGCCGGGGTCGGTGGGGGGGTCGGCGAGCCAGCGGCCGGTGGTGGCGGAGCGGGGGGGCGCGGGGTGGACGTCGGGGGTGGTGAGGTGGGCGGGGACGGGGGCGGTGAGGGGTGGGGGCGGGTCGGGGGCGTGGTCGGCCCAGACGACGGTGCGGCGGAGGCCGGGGGGTGCGGACATGACCAGGTCGGCGAACTCGGCGTCGGCGACCAGGACGTCCACGCGGAGTTCGCCGAGGACGGCGCGGAGCTGGCCGACGCCCAGGCCGGTGTTGAGGAGGACGACCTCGGCGCCGCGGCGGCCGCAGGCCACGAGGGTCTCGACCATGCCGCGGTGGTTGCGGCACAGCACGCCCACGCGGGGGCGGGGGCCGCTCAGCGGGAGGCCCGCGGCCAGGCGGGCGGTGCGGTCGTCCAGTTCGGCGTAGGTGAGGGCGCCGGAGTCGTCGATCAGGGCGGTGCGGCCGGGGTCGCGGACGGCGGCGGCGACGACCAGCCCGGCGAGGGTGGTGCCCCAGCGGCGCAGCTCGCCGAGGTGGCGGGGCAGGCGGTGCAGGGGCCCGGCGGTGAGGACGCCGGTGCGCAGGACGAGGGCGGCCAGATCGCGGGTGTGCCCCGCCCGGCGGCGCAGACCGGGTCGGTAGGCCGGTCGCGCGTGCACCACCGCTGCCTCCTCGGTGACTTCACGCCACCGTACCCACGAGTAGGGCGACGGGACAAGGGTCACCGGATCAGTGGTTACTGACGAGTAGCATTTCCTATTACTCACGAGTAGCATCGGGAGCGTGGGTACTCGTGCCCGCTCGTCCGGCGATCCGGCTTCGGCCCCATGGCTTGGGCGGGCACGAGACTCAACGCCTCGCCATCACCGCATTGGGAGGGACCACCCGTGCCGCGTACCGCACGTGACGTCGTGTTCGTCGACGGCGTCCGCACACCGTTCGGCAAGGCGGGCCCCAAGGGCCTGTACGCCGAGACCCGCGCCGACGACCTCGTGGTCCGCGCGATCCGGGAGCTGCTGCGGCGCAACCCGTCGCTGCCCCCCGAGCGCGTGGACGAGGTCGCCATCGCCGCGACCACGCAGACCGGCGACCAGGGCCTGACCATCGGCCGCTCGGCGGCCGTGCTCGCCGGGCTGCCCAAGAGCGTCCCCGGCTACGCCATCGACCGGATGTGCGCGGGCGCCATGACCGCCGTCACCACCACCGGCGCGGGCATCGCGTTCGGCGCCTACGACGTGGTGATCGCCGGGGGTGTCGAGCACATGGGCCGGCACCCGATGGGCGAGGGCGTGGACCCCAACCCCCGGTTCCTGGCCGACAAGCTGGTCGACCCGTCCGCGCTGGTCATGGGCTCCACCGCGGAGAACCTGCACGACCGGTTCCCGCAGATCACCAAGGAGCGCGCCGACGCGTACGCGGTGCGCAGCCAGCAGAAGGTCGCCGCCGCCTACGCCGCCGGGAAGATCCAGCCGGACCTGGTGCCGACCGCGATCCGCTCGGCCGCCAAGGGCTGGGGCCTGGCCACCGAGGACGAGCCGCCCCGGCCGACCACCACCATGGAGGACCTGGCCAGGCTCAAGACCCCGTTCCGTACGCGGGGCAAGGTCACCGCCGGGAACGCCGCCGGGCTCAACGACGGCGCCACCGCGTGCCTGCTGGCCGCCGAGGACGTCGCCGCCGAGCTGGGGCTGTCGGCCCGGATGCGGCTGGTGGACTA
Source organism: Thermomonospora sp. (assembly GCA_036258615.1). GTDB lineage: Bacteria > Actinomycetota > Actinomycetes > Streptosporangiales > Streptosporangiaceae > Thermomonospora. The sequence goes on from DATADI010000172.1 coordinate 2,005, forward strand.
CGCCTTCGCCGGGGTCGAGCCGGAGGTGATGGGCGTCGGGCCGGTCCCGGCCACCGAGCGGCTGCTCGCCCGCAACGCGCTGACCATGGACGACATCGGCCTCATCGAGATCAACGAGGCGTTCGCGGTGCAGGTGCTGGCCTTCCTGGAGCACTTCAAGATCGCCGACGACGACGCCCGGGTGAACCCGTGGGGCGGCGCGATCGCGCTCGGCCACCCGCTGGCCTCGTCCGGCGTGCGGCTGATGAACCAGCTCTCGCGGCTGTTCGAGGAGCGCACCGACGTCCGGTACGGGCTGACCACCATGTGCGTCGGCATGGGCATGGGCGGCACCGTGCTGTGGGAGAACCCGAACTTCGAGGGGGCGAAGTGAACAGCGTCGAGACCTGGCGCTCGCTGCTGGCCAGCGAGGACCGCAACGCGGACGAGGTCGTCACGAACGCCCTGGTACGCGACGTGGAGCTGCCGTTCGGGGCGGGGCGGATGGCCCTGATCACCCTGGACAACGGGCACGACCACACCAAGCCCAGCACCTTCGGGCCGCGTGGGCTGCTCGCCCTCAACGACGCCCTGGACCAGGTGGCCGCCCGCGACGACCTGGTCGCGGTGGGCCTGACGGGCAAGCCGTTCATCTTCGCCGTCGGCGCGGACCTCAAGGGGCTGCCGTCGCTGAAGAGCCGGGACGAGGCGCTGCTGATCGCGCGGCTCGGCCACGACGTGTTCCGGCGGCTCGGCGAGCTGGCCGTCCCGTCGTTCGCGTTCGTCAACGGCGCGGCGATGGGCGGCGGCCTGGAGGTCGCGCTGCACTGCACGTACCGGACGGTCTCGGAGGGCGTCCCGGCGATCGCGCTGCCGGAGACGTTCCTCGGGCTGGTCCCGGGCTGGGGCGGCACCTACCTGCTGCCCAACCTGGTCGGCGCGGAGAAGGCGCTCAAGCTGATCATCGAGAACCCGCTGGCCCAGAACAAGATGATCAAGGGCTCGCAGGCGTACGGGCTCGGGGTCGCCGACGCGCTGTTCGAGTCCGCCGACTTCCTGGAGGAGTCGCTGGCCTGGGCCGCCCGGGTCGTCAAGGGCGAGATCGAGGTCCGCCGTCCGGAGGTGGACAGGGGCGAGGCGTGGGACAAGGCGGTCGAGGCCGCCCGGTTCGCGCTGCTGAACAAGCCGCAGGCCGCCCCGCACCGCGCGCTGGAGCTGGTCGCCGCCGCGAGGACCGCGACGCGTGACGAGGGCTTCGCCGCCGAGGACGAGGCGCTGGCCGACCTGGTCATGAGCGACGAGCTGCGCGCCGGGCTGTACGCGTTCGACCTCACCCAGAAGCGCGCCAAGCGGCCCGCCGGGGCGCCGGACAAGGCGCTGGCCCGTCCGGTGACCAAGGTCGGCGTGGTGGGCGCGGGCCTGATGGCCGGGCAGCTCGCCCTGCTGTTCGCCCGCCGCCTGGAGGTCCCGGTCGTGCTGACCGACCTGGACCAGGAGCGGCTGGACCGGGGCGTCGCCTACGCGCACGGCGAGATCGACAAGCTGCTGACCAAGGGCCGGGTGTCCCCCGACAAGGCCAACCGGCTCAAGGGCCTGATCACCGGCTCGCTGACCAAGGACGCCTTCGCCGACGCCGACTTCGTCATCGAGGCCGTCTTCGAGGACATGGCGGTCAAGCAGCAGGTGTTCGCCGAGGTCGAGGAGGTGGTCTCGGCCGAGTGCGTGCTGGCCACCAACACCTCCTCGCTGTCGGTCACCGAGATGGCCGCCAAGCTCCGGCACCCCGAGCGCGTGGTGGGGTTCCACTTCTTCAACCCGGTCGCCGTGCTGCCGCTGCTGGAGATCGTCCGGGGCGAGCGGACCGACGACGCCACGCTGGCCACCGCGTTCGCGACCGGCAAGGGGCTGAAGAAGTCCTGCGTGCTGGTCAAGGACGCCCCGGCGTTCGTGGTCAACCGGATCCTGCTGCGGCTGCTGGCCGAGATCGTGCAGGCGGTGGACGAGGGCACCCCGATCGAGGTGGCCGAGCGCGCCGCCGCGCCGCTGGGCCTGCCGATGCCGCCGTTCGTGCTGATGGGGCTGGTCGGCCCGGCGATCGCGCTGCACGTGAACGAGACGCTGCACGCGGCGTTCCCGGACCGGTTCCCGCTGTCGGAGAAGCTGGCGGCGATGGTGGAGGCGGGCAAGACCGGCGTGTACCGGCCCGACCTCACCCTCGACCCCGAGGTGGTGGCGATCTTCTCCGGCGGCACCAGCCCGTCCACCGAGGAGCAGGTGCTGGCCCGCGCGGTGGACGCGCTGGCCCAGGAGATCCGGATCATGCTGGACGAGGGCGTGGTGGCCGAGGCCGCCGACATCGACCTGTGCATGATCCTCGGCGCGGGCTGGCCGTTCCACCTGGGCGGGGTCACCCCGTACCTGGACCGGACCGGCGTGTCCGAGCGGGTCGCCGGGCGGCGGTTCCTGCCCCCGGGGGTCGCCTCCCTCCCGGCCTGACGGCCGGCCGAGCGACCGCGCGCTCAAGGCCCTCGCCGAAGAGGTCACCATCATGCTCCAGGAGGGGGTCGTGGCCGAGGCCGCCGACATCGACCTGTGCATGATCGTGGGCGGCGGCTGGCCATTCCACCTAGGCGGCATCACCCCCTACCTCAAACAACAC
>DATADI010000173.1:0-5622 GCA_036258615.1 Thermomonospora sp.
CGGCGGCGGCCAGCGCGCCGCCCAGCACCCGGCGGCGGCCCGGACCGGAGACGGCGAGGTCGGAGTGGTTCCGGCGATGGGGGGTCGCGCGCATCTTCGGCCGTCCTTCCGGCACCTTCCGCGGCCGATCGGGGTCCGCCCGGCATCCCGGAATATGCCATTAAAGGGGAAATTTCCGAACTCCCGAAGTGTAGGGGCCAGGCCCCCCGCCCGGCCCGAGGGGGGCACGCATCACTGGCGGGCCGGTGCGGCAACTGCATCGCCGCCGTCGCCCATTCCGGAAACTCTCAGATGAACGTTTCTTCCTGCTCGCACTGCAGCCGCTGGTGCGAGCGGCTCCGCTACGCCTCGCTCGGGAGGAGGCGGCGTTTCACGAACCGGAGCACGCCGAAGGGGGAGGGCGGGGGCTGCCAGATGACGCCGCGCCGGGCGAGGGCCGCGCCCTGGCGCTCGGCGGCCTCCACGGTCAGGCGGCATCCCAGGAGCAGGGGCGCGTACAGCAGGCGCGCGTCGCCGCCCGCCGTGTCGAGTTCGCGGCGGGCGGTGCGGACGGTGTCCCGGGCCTTGCCGCAGGCGTGCCGGAGCAGGGCCCGCACGGCGGGCGTGTCGCGGCCGGACTCCAGGTCGGCGCGGGACACCCCGAACCGGTCCAGGTCGGTGCGGGGGATGGTCAGCCTGCCGCGCCGCAGGTCGGCGGACAGGTCGGCGAGGTCGTCGGCGCGCTGCACGCCGTCGGTGACCGGCCGCAGCCACCGGCCCCGCCGGGCCCGCGCGTCGGTGCTCGCGGCGCAGAACAGCATGCGGAAGATCGGCACGCCGACCCGGTCCACGTGGTCGTGGTGGTCCTGCTCGGCGTCGTACCCGCCGACCCACTGCTGCTCGTGCTGGCCCTCCAGGAACAGGTGCACGTCGTCGTGGTCAAGCGACCTGAGGGCGACGGTGTGCAGGAACGCCCGCAGGTGCGGCCGGTCGGCCCGGCCGGTGCGCAGCCCCCGCCGCACCTGCTCCGACCAGGCCCGCAGCCGCCGGGGGTCGCGCCGCCGGGCCGGGACGTCCACCAGCCGGTCGGCCTCCACCCCGAACGCGATCACCGCGAACAGGTACGGCTGCCACGACGCCGGAAGGCCGACGCGCATCAGCGGATACAGCCCCGGATACCGGCCGGCGGCCAGCCGCGCGGCGGCGGTGTAGTCGGCGCGCAGCCCGTCCTCCCGCAGGTCGGCGGCGTCCATGACCCACCGCCAGGGAACGACCTGCGGCACCACGGCGGGCAGGCCCAGACCGGGCAGCCCCAGGTCCGGCAGCCCCAGACCGGGGAGCCCGGGGCCGGGCAGGCGCCAGGGGGGCGACGGCAGGCCGGGCAGCGCCCTGCGACCCATAGGGGAACTCCTTCCGAACTCGCGCGGAGTGGTTCCTGCCCTGTCCGGCCGCCGACAAAAGCCCGCCCGTCTCCGTCGCCGGTCAGATCGTGACGGCGAGCTTGCCGACCGTCCCGCCCCGGAAGTCGGCGATCGCCTGCGGAACCTCGGCAAGGCCGTAGTTGCGGGCGACCGGAACCCGCAGGCGTCCCTCGACCACGTCGGTGGCCAGCCGGGCCAGGGTGTCCGGGCTCGGGTCGGCCATCACCGTGGTGGCCTTGATGTCGCGTTCGGCGGCGTCGTCGGGAGTGAAGTGGATCGTGGAGGCCAGCCGCCCGCCCCGGGCGAGCAATCCCGCCACGGCCGGACCGTCACCCGCCAGGTGCAGCGCGGCGTGCACTCCGTCCGGGGCGATGGCGCGGACTCCGGCGGCCAGGTCCGCGTGGTCCACGGTCCGCGAGGCGCCGAGCCCGGTGACGAAGGCGGCCTCCGCGCCCGGCCTCGCGGTGGCGATGACCCGCGCACCCCGCGCCACGGCGAGCTGGACGGCGAACGCGCCGACACCGCCGGTCGCCCCGGACACCAGGACGGTCTCCCCAGGGGCCGGGGCGACGGCGTCCAGCGCGTTGAGCGCCGTCGTACCCGCCAGGGCGAGCACACCGGCCCGGGTGTCATCGAGACCGTCGGGGATTCCGGCCAGCCCATACCGCGCACTGACCGCCACGTACTCGGCGAATCCGCCCTGGCCGAGCGTCGGCCGCAGCACGACGCCGAACACCCGGTCGCCCTCGCGCAGGCCGGACACCTCCGGACCCACCGCCGCGACCTCCCCGGCGAAGTCCTTGCCCAGCACCACCGGGAACTCGTACTCGTACGCGCCCTTGAGGAACCCGCCGAGCACGCCCAGGTCGAAGCCGTTCACCGACGAGGCCCGCACCCGGACCAGCACCTCCCCGGGGCCGGGCTCGGGCACCGGCAGCTCGGTGAGCGCGGGGGCCGCGCCGAACTCGGGGAACGCGATGGCACGCATCATCGGTCACTCCTTCTCAGCAAGGGGGAGAGATACCGCACTTTCTGTGCGCTGGTCACTTCTTGTGCGCACCGGAGAGTCTGATCCACAATCCCGGCATGGCGGAAGAAGGCACTTCGACCAGCCCAGCGCACACCGATGTGCGCGGCCCCATCGGCGCGCGGCACCCGACGTGCCGGCTGCGCGACATCCTCGACCGGGTCGGCGACAAGTGGAGCGTGCTGGTCATGGACCTGCTCGGGTCCGGGCCCATGCGCTACTCGGAACTGCAGCGGTCCATCGACGGCATCTCCCAGCGGATGCTCACCCTCACCCTGCGGAGCCTGCAACGCGACGGGCTCGTGGACCGCACCGTGACCCCGACCTCGCCGCCCCGCGTGGACTACGCGCTGACCCCGGTCGGCGAGACCCTGTCCGCCCGGGTCGCGCTGCTGATCGACTGGGCGGTCGAGCACCGCGAGTACGTCGCCCGCTCCCGGCTCCGCTACGACACCGACCCGCCCCCGGCGCCCGGACGCTAGCGCCGCAGCGGCTCCCACCAGGCCCGGTTGTCGCGGTACCACGCGACCGTGGCCCGCAGCCCCTCCTCGAAGGCCCGGCGCGGCCGGTAGCCGAGCTCGGCGGCGGCCTTCGTCCACTCCGTGGCGTACCGGCGGTCGTGGCCCTTGCGGTCCGCCACCCAGTCGATCATCTCCGGTCCCATCCCGAGCAGGTCGAGGATCGCGGTCGTCAGCTCGTGGTTGGTCAGGGCCGTCCCGCCGCCCAGGTTGTAGATCTCGCCGGGCCGGCCGCGGTCCAGCACCAGCTGGATGCCCCGGCAGTGGTCCTCGACGTGCAGCCAGTCGCGGACGTTCTTGCCGTCCCCGTACAGCGGCACCTTCCGGCCGAGCAGCAGGTTGGTGACGAACAGCGGGATGATCTTCTCCGGGTACTGGTACGGCCCGTAGTTGTTGGAGCAGCGCGTGACCCGCACGTCCATCCCGTGCGTGCGACCGTAGGCCAGGCACAGCAGGTCCGCCCCGGCCTTCGTCGCCGCGTACGGTGAGCTGGGGCGCAGCGGGTCGGTCTCGGGCCAGGACCCGACGTCGATGGAGCCGTACACCTCGTCGGTCGAGACGTTGAGGAACGTCGCCACCTCGTGCCGGAGCGCGGCGTCCAGAAGGGTCTGGGTGCCGACGAGGTTCGTCATCACGAACCGGGCCGCCGCGTCGATGGACCGGTCGACGTGCGACTCGGCGGCGAAGTGCACCACCGCGTCATGGCCCCGCACCACCCGGTCCACCAGCGGCGCGTCGCAGATGTCGCCGCGCACGAAGCACAGCCGGGCGTCCTTGGCCACCGGTGCGAGGTTGGCGAGGTTGCCCGCGTAGGTCAGCTTGTCGAGGACGGTGACGCGGGCGACGTCGCCGCCGTCCGCCAGGAGCATCCGCACGTAGGCCGAGCCGACGAACCCCGCCCCTCCGCTGACCAGCACGCGTCTCGCCATGGCCTCCGCACGCCCTCACGGCTCGGTGCGGCCGGGCGGCCCCGGCCCTTTCCGGAGTTCCGAGCTTACTATGTGAATCTCAAGTTGTTGTCAGCCGGTCGCCCTCGGGCGGCCCGGCCCCGGCCGAGGGAGGCCGCATGGCCCTGGACACGCATCCGATGGTCGCCCCCTGCACCGAGGAAACCGCCGATCATCTCGCCCGGCTGGCGGGGTGGCGGGCGCGGCCGGCGGACGCCCCCGCCCCGCCCGCCCCGCCCGTGCCGACGGCCGGTGATGACGGCCGACCCCTTGACCAAACGCTATAGAAACATGTAGTAACTTGCTCAAAGGGTGTCCTCGGGGTTCGCGCGGGCCGAGGCCCCGTCAGGCGATCTCAACAGACGCTGGAGGTGTCTGGTTTGAGTTCTCTCCGTGAGACGTACGAGTCCCTCAACCTCGAGCCCAAGCCGATCCGGCCGCACATCCTCGCGGCGGCCACGGTCGTCTTCGGGGACGACTACTACGCGGGCCGGCGGGAGACCATCAACCTGTCCGGGTTCGTGCAGCTCAACAAGTGGCCCATGCCGGGCTTCGAGCACCGGGTCGACGAGAAGGGCCACGCCGAGCTCAGCCTCGAGCTGATCAGCGCCCCCGAGGTCGGCATCAAGGGCTACAGCTACGAGCTGGACGACCGCATCCAGGTCCTGTCCAACCCGTTCCTGCCCAACACCGGGCACGTGCGCCAGATCGTGCCGGGCAAGAACTTCCCGGCCGAGTTCTACATCCGCCGCTTCGGCATCCTGGAGACCAGCACGCTGCGGCTGGCGCACCGCAACGTCATCGACATCTACGGCGTGGTCGACGGGATCCCGCCGTACAAGAAGCCGCTCACCGGGCCCTACCTGGGCAGCCCGCGCGGCGACGGCCCGTTCGACGTCGTCCAGGCGCCGAACGTGGTGCGCGGCACCACCCTCCCCGAGGCGTGGTACCCGGCCAACGACCAGAACGAGCCGGTGGGCATCACGCCGACGGTGTTCTTCGCCGCCAGCGCCGGCCCGTGCATGTCGATGCTGGTCGACCCCTCCATGATCATGCAGGTCTCGATGGAGGGCTCGGTCGACATCGAGGTCGACGGCCGCACCGAGACCATCGACCTGGCCGGTGACTACCGCAAGGCCGCGGGCACCGAGATCCTGCTGTTCGGGCCGGAGAAGCACGACGGCGCCGGCGTCCTCGCCCAGATGGCGCGGGTCGCGATGGTCGGCACCAGCGAGGCCCTCGGCGGCCGGGTGATGCTGCGCGCCAGCTGGCCGCGGCCGTCCGGCGGCACCCTCGGCGAGGGCACCGAGGACAGCCTCAGCCGGGTCCGCTACCCCAGCGACCTGCACATCGACGCCGAGTTCGAGCTGGTCACCCCGCAGGGCAACCTGTACGCGGCCAGCCCGGTGCACGTGGCGGGCAAGCTGCGTGACCTGGAGCCGACCGGCACCGAGCTGACCATGGACGGCGCGGACGCGGCACTGCTCGCCGACGACGACACCGTCCGGGCGCGGCTCACCGGCGTGCGCCTGGTCATGCGCGACGCGCATGTCGGCGAGACCGCGGCGGTGAACATCTGAGGTTCAGAAAGAGCCACTTGACGTGTCCGGTGGGACTGGATCTGATGGAAATTCCAATAGTTCCAGTCCTGCCGGAACGTGCGTGCTCGCCCGCCCGGCCGGCCGTTTCGGGTACCCGCAAGGGGAGGCGTCGTGGACCAGAGACTGCTG
>DATADI010000174.1:0-4537 GCA_036258615.1 Thermomonospora sp.
CGTCGGCAGCCCGGCGTGGACGTCCGCCGCCCGGGGGGCGGCGGGGGATACGGGTCAGGTGCCCGCGTAGGGAGTGGCGTCGATGATCTCGACGGTCATGCTGCGGCCGTTCGGCAGCGTGTAGGTGGCCTTCTCGCCGACCTTCTTGCCGTTGATGGCCGCGCCCAGCGGGGACTTGGGGGAGTAGACGTCGATCGGCGAGCCGCTCTCCTCGCGGGAGGCCAGCAGGAAGGTGACCTCCTCGTCGTCGCCCTCGAACGCGACCGTCACCGTCATGCCGGGGCCGACCACGCCCTCGGTGCGCGGCGCCTCACCGACCTGGGAGTTCTCCAGGATGTGCTGGATCTGGAGGATCCGTCCCTCGATCTTGCCCTGCTCCTCCTTGGCGGCGTGGTAGCCGCCGTTCTCGCGCAGGTCGCCCTCCTCCCGCGCCGCCTCGATCTTCTGAGCGATCTCGATGCGGCCCGGGCCCGACAGATGCTCCAGCTCGGCCTTGAGCCGGTCGTACGCCTCCTGGGTGAGCCAGTTGACGTTGTCAGCACGGGTCTCGGTCACGGATACTCCTCTGTCCACACGTATCGTTCACCGGCTCGCTCGCTGGACGAGCCGACACACTGGCGGGCCGGGCGAAACCTCAAGCCTATCCGGTATGTGAGAGTAAAGGTTCCCCCCCGCGTTCACCCGCAATCCGTCAGGCGGTCACATGCTGTGGCAGTCCCGCACGCGGGCCGCGTTGGCGCGCCGTGCGGTGCGCAGCGTGTCGGTGCGTTCCAGTTTCGCCTGACCGGCGGGGACGACGACCTCGCGCTCGGCCACGGGGGCGAAGTCGGTGTCCACGGCGTCGACCACGCACCGTACGCGCTTGGCGGCGGGCTTGGCCACCTGCCAGCGCACCTCGACCGAGGAGTCGTCCAGCACGCGGAAGGTGATGGTCTGCGCCACGATGCCGGGGGTCCGCCCGGCGTTGGCGTAGATGACGGCCCAGCCGCCCGCGCACAGGGCCACCACCAGCCCGATGACCACGTACCCGAGCCACCCGGGCCCGGTCCGGCGGGCGGGCGGTGCGTCGGTCGCGCTGCTGTCCATGGGCGGGAATCTCCGTGCGGGCGGTGGACGTTGTCAGGGACAATTGTCGTCTGCCGCACCGGGTGCCCCGTACCAGGGGGTCGGCGCGCGCTGCTTCTTCCGATGGACAGGGGGACTGTGGTGTCCGAAGCACCGACCGGTACGACCTCCCGCGACGACGGCCCGTTGCGCCTGATGGCCGTGCACGCGCACCCGGACGACGAGTCGAGCAAGGGCGCCGCCACCATGGCCCGCTACGCCGCCGAGGGCGTCGAGGTGCTGGTGGTGACCTGTACGGGCGGCGAGCGCGGCGACATCCTCAACCCCGCCATGGACCGGCCGGAGATCCGGGCCGACATCGGCGCCGTGCGCGAGCAGGAGATGGCGCGGGCCCGCGAGATCCTCGGCGTGCGGCAGGAGTGGCTCGGGTTCGTCGACTCCGGCTTCCCCGAGGGCGAGCCGCCGCCCCCGCTGCCCGAGGGCTGTTTCGCGCTCCAGCCGCTGGAGGTCGCGGCCGAGCCGCTGGTCCGGGCGGTCCGGGAGTTCCGGCCGCACGTGGTGCTGACCTACGACGAGAAGGGCGGCTACCCGCACCCTGACCACGTCAAGTGCCACGAGATCTCCGTGGAGGCGTTCGAGGCGGCCGGTGACCCCGACCGCTACCCGGGCACCGGCGAGCCCTGGCAGCCGCTCAAGCTCTACTACCACATGACCTTCAACAAGGAGCGGCTCGAGGCCCTGCACGGGGCGATGGAGAAGTCCGGGCTGGAGTCCCCGTACGGCGACTGGCTCAAGCGGTTCGAGGACGGGCCCTCGCCGTGGGCGGTGACCACCCGCGTGCCGTGCGCCGACCACTTCGAGACCCGTGACAAGGCGCTGCTGGCGCACGCCACCCAGATCGACCCGAACGGGTTCTGGTTCGTGTGCCCGCTGGACCTCCAGCGCGAGGCATGGCCCACCGAGGACTACCATTTGGCCAGGTCCCTGGTCGATACGGAGCTGCCCGAGGACGATCTGTTCGCGGGCGTTCGGGAGAAGGTATGTCTCTAGCGCTGCTGCTCGCCGAGCCGGGGAAGGACTTCGAGCTCAACGACGACACCGTCAGCCCCGGCCTGATCGGGTTCGCCGTGTTCGTGGCGCTGTGCGTCGCGGTGTTCCTGCTGATCCGCTCCATGAACAAGCGGCTCCGCAACATCAAGGCCCCCTACGAGGCCGACCTCAGGCAGGAGGAGTGGGAGCGCCGCCAGGCGGAGGACGCCGCGGCCTCCAAGGCCCCGAAGGACTGACCGCGTCGTTTCGGTGATTGACGGCATCCGGGCCGGATGGGACGTTGTCGGGCGATAGTCCTCACGTCCCGGGAGGTCGTCGGTGCGGATCCGGCATCTGGTGGCGGCGGCGGTCCTGGGGCTCGGCGGTGTGGTCGCGGTGCCCGCGGTGCCTGCGGGTCACGCAGCCGCGGTGACGGCGGGGTGTGACCCGATCGACCCGGTGAGCTGTCTGCTGCCGTTCCCGAACGACTGGTTCACGCGGCCCGACCCGGGCACCGCGACGGGGAGGCGCGTCGCGTTCCGTACGGCGGCGATGCCCCGCAACCGGCTCGGCAAGGCGATCGACCCCACCGAATGGAACCGCTCCGACGGGTTCTCTCCGGGGTCGCCCGTGCTGACCCGCGTGCCGGGCCTGGACCTCGCGCGGACGGGGGCGGCGCCCATCACCGACATCGGACGGTCACTGGATCCGGACGCCCCCATCGTCCTGCTCGACACGGTGACCGGCCGGCGCTGGCCGTACTGGGCCGAACTGGACGCGCAGGCGACCGACCCGGCACGGCAGGCGCTGATCATCCGCCCGGCGCGCAACTTCCTGGAGGGCCACCGCTACGTCGTGGCGCTGCGGGGCCTCAGGGACGCACGCGGCGCGACGATCCCGCCGCAGCCCGCCTTCCGGACGATCCTGGGGCCGGCGCTGCCCCCGGCGCATCCGCTGCGCGCCCGGCAGCGGCAGAGCCGCCGGACCCTCGCCGACCTGGCCCGCCACGGCATCGGCACCCAGGACCTGTACCTGGCCTGGGACTTCACCGTCGCCAGCCGCCGGGGCCTCACCGAACGGATGCTGCACCTCCGCGACGACGCGTTCCGGAGGCTCGGCGACCGCTCCCCCGGCTTCGTCGTCACCGAGGTCACCGACCATCCGCCCGAGGACCGCACCGCACGGACCGTCAGGGGCCGGATCCTGGTCCCGAGCTACCTGAACCTGCCCGGCGGACCTCCGGGCTCCGGTTTCCGGTACGACCGGAACGGGCTGCCGGTGCGGCTGCCGGGCAACGTCCAGGCGCCGACGTTCCAGTGCACGATCCCGCGCGCGGCGTTCACCAGGCCCGCCCGCCCCGCCCTGTACGGCCACGGCCTGCTCGGGACCGAGGGGGAGGTGGGCGCGGGCAACGTCCGCGCGATGGCCGACGAGCACGGCTTCGTGTTCTGCGCGACCAGGTGGGCCGGGATGTCCCGGGACGACGTGCCCAACGTGATCACCGTGCTGGCCGACCTGAGCCGCTTCTCCACCATCGCCGACCGGACGCAGCAGGGGATGCTCAACATGCTCTGGCTGGGCCGCGCGATGATCCACGAACGGGGCCTCGCCGCCCACCGCGCGTTCCGGCGGCCGGACGGCGGGCCGCTGCTCGACACCGCGGCCGGGCTGGTCTTCGACGGCAACAGCCAGGGCGGCATCATGGGCGGCGCGCTCACCGCCGTGTCCACCGACGTCCGCCGCGCGGTGCTCGGCGTGCCCGGGATGAACTACAGCACGCTGCTGAACCGCAGCGTGGACTTCGACCAGTACTCGATCGTCATGAACGCCGCCTATCCCGACAAGCTGGACCAGCAGCTCGGGTTCGCGCTGATCCAGATGCTCTGGGACCGCGGTGAGGCCAACGGCTACGCCCACCACATGACCGACCGTCCGCTCCCCGGAACCCCGCCGCACCGGGTCCTCCTGCACGTGGCCTTCGGTGACCACCAGGTCGCCCCCGTCACCGCCGAGGTCGAGGCCCGCACCATCGGAGCCCGCATCCACACCCCCGCCGTGGCCCCCGGCCGCAATCCCGACCGCGTCCCCTACTGGGGCATCCCGCCGATCGGCTCCTACCCGTACGCGGGCTCGGCCCTGGTCATCTGGGACAGCGGCACCCCGCACCCGCCGCTGACCAACACCCCGCCCTCCGGCCCCCAGTACGGCCGCGACCCCCACTCCGACCCGCGCAACTCCGCCGCCGCCCGACGCCAGAAGGCCCACTTCCTGACCACCGGTCAGCTCATCGACGTCTGCGACGCCGCCCCCTGCACAGCCACCCCCACCCGCTGACATCCGCCTCAGCCACCCTCCAGCGACACGGCCGGTGCCGTGGGTGCCGGGTGAGTGCCAGGGGCCAGTCGAGCGGGCGGGAACGCAGGGGTGGGGGGGGGGGGGGGGG
>DATADI010000175.1:0-1908 GCA_036258615.1 Thermomonospora sp.
CCCGGGCTCACCCCCGCCCGTCGAGGACGGTGGAGTAGACCCCGGCGGTCTGCTGGGCGACCGCCGGCCCGCCGAACTCGGCCAGCACGCGCTCCCGCCCGGCGGCGCCCATCGCGGCGGCGCGGGTCGGGTCGGCCAGGAGCTCGGCGATCCCCGCGGCCAGGCCCGCCTCGAAGGCGGCCACGTCGGAGGGGTCGTAGGGGACCAGCAGCCCGGTGCGGCCGTCGTCGACGACCTCGGGGATCCCGCCGACGGCGCTGGCGACCACGGCGGTCCCGCAGGCGGCCGCCTCGAGGTTCACGATGCCCAGCGGCTCGTACACCGACGGGCAGATGAAGACCGTCGCCCCGCTGATCAGGGGCACCAGCTGCTCGCGCGGCAGCATGGCCTCGATCCACACGACGCCGTCGCGGCGGGACTGCAGCGCGGCGACGGCGTCGGCGACCTCCTGGCGCTCGGCGGGGGTGTCCGCCGCGCCCGCGCACAGCACCAGCCCGGCGTCGTCGGGCAGCTGGGCGGCGGCGGCCAGCAGGTGGGCCAGCCCCTTCTGCCGGGTGATCCGGCCGACGAAGAGGGCGTAGGGCCGGTCGGGGTCCACGCCGAGGCCCCGCACCACCTCCGGCGCGGCCACCGGGCGGTAGGCCTCGGCGTCGACGCCGTTGTGCACCACGTGCACCCGGGCCGGATCGAGCTCGGGATAGACGGCCAGCACGTCCTCGCGCATGCCGGCGCTGACGGCGATGACCGCGTCCGCGGCGAGGTAGGCGGTGCGCTCCACCCACGAGGAGAGGCGGTACCCGCCGGCGAGCTGGTCGGCCTTCCACGGCCGGCGCGGCTCCAGGGAGTGCGCGGTCACCACGTGGGGCGTCCCGTGGACCAGGGAGGCGAGCAGCCCGGCCCCGTTGGCGTACCAGGTGTGGCTGTGCACGAGGTCGGCCCCGGTCAGCGCCGCGGCGATCTCGACGTCGACGCCGAGCGCCTGCAGCGCCCCGTTGGCGCCGCGCAGCCCCGGGGGGACGACGTGCCCGGTCGCGTCCGGACGCGGCTCTCCGAAGCAGTGGACGTCGATGTCCGGACCGGCGGGCAGCGACCGCAGGGCGGCCACGAGATGCTCGACGTGCACCCCTGCGCCGCCGTAGACGTCCGGGGGCCACTCTCGGGTCACGATGCCGATGCGCACGCTGGTCACCCTAGGGGGAGAGGGCGCGGAGCGAAGTTCGGCGAACGACCCTGGTTACGGCTACGTTGCGTGACATGCGTGGCGGTCCTCGGGTGCTCGGCATCGTTCTGGCGGGCGGGGAGGGGAAACGGCTGGCGCCGCTGACCCAAGACCGGGCCAAGCCGGCGGTGCCCTTCGGCGGGAACTACCGGCTCATCGACTTCGTGCTGTCCAACCTGGTGAACGGCGAGGTCCGGCAGATCGCCGTCCTGACGCAGTACAAGAGCCACAGCCTGGACCGGCACATCACCACCACGTGGCGGCTGTCGCAGCTGCTGGGCAACTACATCACCCCGGTGCCGGCTCAGCAGCGGCTCGGTCCGCGCTGGTACACCGGCAGCGCCGACGCGATCTTCCAGAGCCTGAACCTGATCTACGACGCCCGCCCCGACATCGTCCTGGTCTTCGGCGCCGACCACGTCTACCGCATGGACCCGACGCAGATGATCGACCAGCACCGACAGACCGGGGCCGGGGTCACCATCGCCGGGCTGCGCGTTCCGCGGGCCGAGGCCACCGGGTTCGGCGTCATCGCCGCCGACGCCGCGGGCAGGGTGCGCGGCTTCCTGGAGAAGCCGGCCGATCCGCCGGGGCTGCCGGACTCCCCGGAGGAGAGCTTCGCCTCCATGGGCAACTACGTCTTCAGCACCGACACCCTGCTGGAGGCCCTGCGCGCGGACGCCGAGGAC
>DATADI010000176.1:0-10087 GCA_036258615.1 Thermomonospora sp.
GGACGCCGCGGTGGACGCCGTGCTGCGGCTGCGGGACGAGAAGGGGCTGCGCGCCCGCCTGGGCCGCGAGGGCCACGAGACCGCCCGCGACCGCTTCGACTGGCCGGCCCACGCCGAACGCTTCGTGGCCCTCCTGGAGGACTGGGCCTCCCACTCCCGCGAACTGACCACCGCCTAGCCCCGCCCTAGGGCAGCCGGACCCGGAGGTTGGTGGCGGCGGTACGGGCCAGGCGGGCGGCGGTGGCGGCGGGCTGGGCGGCGTAGACGCCGATGATGTAGCGGTCGACGCGGACCGCGATGCTCCCCGCCGTCGGCCCCAGCTCGTACGCCTCGTCTCCGCCGAGGTCGTCGCGATGTCGTACCTGGGAGTGGACGTCGCACATCGCGGCGAGCAGGTCGGCGGCGGCGCCCGCGTCGGGGGCGACCCACTTGACGCTGACGGTCAGGCCGCGCGGGTCGCCGGTGGCCTCGGCCGGCTCGGGTTCGCCGGTGTCCCGGCGGACGGCGTCCACCTCGTCCCGTGCGGACCGCCCGGGACGGTACTCGCAGCTCGCCGGGCGCGGCAGCCGTACGTCGCCCACGGTGACGCGGACCGGGGCGGGGTCGTAGCCGGTCAGCCGGGCGGACTCCAGGTCGGAGCGGCGGAGCAGCCCGCACGCGTCGGGCCAGTCGGCGGCGGCGACACCGCCCAGCTCCGGGGTACCGGGGCCGACGGGACCGCCGCGCAGGGCCGTCAGCCGGGCCCCGCCGCCGGGCCGGGGCGACTCCTGGGGCGCGGCGACGTACAGCAGGCCGCCCGCCGCCGCCATCCAGGGCCGGGCACCGTCGAGCCCGGCGTCGATGGCGAGTTCGGCCGCCGCCGTGGTGGGGGTGCCGTCCGCAGGGTCGAGGACGTCCACCCCGGCGGGCAGCATCGTCCCGGCCACCTTCGCCCGCAGGCCGTAGAAACGCCCGCCCGCCGTGGTGAGAGCGAGGTACCCGGGAGCGTTCCTCCGCCACAGCACCCGGCCCGAGGGAACGTGCACGGCCTCGGCGCGGCGGCCTCGTTCCCACGCGATGACGAGACGGTCACCGGACATGGCGGCCGGGCACGCGTCACCGCCGCAGACGTCCTCGCCGCCGCGGGTCAGCAGCCGCCGCCCGTCGGCGGTGTAGGCGTGCAGCGACGTGTCGTCGGACGCGACGGTGACCGACCCGCGCACCACGATCTGGCGGGGGCCGGACGACTCCGTGGTCTTCTCCCACAGGATCCGCCCCGCCGCCGGGTCGAGGGCCATCAGCCGGTAGCGGGACCGGCCGCCGCACTCCAGCGTGAGGGCCGCCAGCCGTTCGTCCGCGCCGGAGGCGTGGGCGGCGGACTGCGACACCGCGCACCCGGCGCGCAGCCGCAGCGTCCACAGCCGCTGCCCGGTCGCGGTGGACAGGCCGTACAGGGTGTGCCCGCCGGAGGCGGCGGCGAGGACCACACCCGACCCGGCGGGCCAGCGCAGCGTCGCACGGGCGAGCGCGGCGGGCCGGTGACCCTGCCCTCGCCACAGCACCCGACCGGTCCGTGCGTCGAAGCCCACCATCACCCGGTCGTCGCGGTGCCCGTTCCGTTCCAGGTACGCCACCAGGTGCCCGCCGGTGACCGTCCAGCCGAGGACCGTCCAGCCGGACCGGCGGTAGCTCCACCGTTCCGCACCCGTGCGGGCGTCCCGCACGTCGAGGCCCCGTCCCGACACGGCGACCGTCTGCCCGTGCACCAGGCCGTGCGCGACCCGGTCGTACCCGGGCAGGTCGCCGCGGTGGACGCCGGTCGTCCGGTCCCAGGTCGCCATGAGCGGGCCGGGCGAAGGGCCGATGTCGGGCAGCGGCGTGGCGGCGGCGCTGGCGATCCGGTGGTCGACCTGCCACCATTCGGCGTCCAGGACGAGCCGGTCGAGGAGCGCGGCGGCGGTCGCGACGGCCAGCGCCCCGGCGACGAGGCCGAGCACCCTGCGCTTCCGGGTCACGGTCACGGCGCTCCGCCTCCTTCCGTACCGTCCTAGGGGAGGACGCACCTGTTTGCACAGGATTGCCGCCCCGCCTACCTTGCCGCCTGGCACGGCCCGGCGCGACCGATCGGGACCAAGGAGTACGACGTGGAGATGTTCACCGCGTGGCGGACCTGGGAGCAGGCCCGCCCGGAGATCGCGCCCGAGACGCTCCCGGTGCTCGACCGCGCCGTGGCGGCGGCGGTGCGCTGGCACGGCGACCAGAAGCGCCCCACCGGAGCCCCCTACGTCGAGCACCTGCTCGAAGCCCTGGAGGTCCTGGTGCGGGGGGTCGGGGTCACCGACGCCGACACGCTCGCCGCCGCCGTGCTGCACGACGTGGTGGAGGACACCGACGCCACCGTCTCCGACGTGGAGGCCGAATTCGGGCCCGTGGTGGCCGAACTGGTCGACTGGGTCACCAAGCCCCCGGCGAGCGGCCAGGGCAGGCAGGCCAAACGCGCCGCCAAGACC
This sequence comes from Thermomonospora sp., assembly GCA_036258615.1. Lineage (GTDB taxonomy): Bacteria > Actinomycetota > Actinomycetes > Streptosporangiales > Streptosporangiaceae > Thermomonospora. Next base: position 2,490 of record DATADI010000176.1, read on the forward strand.
GCCTACCTGCGGCGGCTGCGCGAGGCCCCGCCGGAGGCGATCCGGGTCAAGCTCGCCGACCGCGTCAGCAACGTGCAGACCCTCGACCGGATGCCGCCGGACTTCCAGCGCCGCTACTACCTGGAGACCGTCACCTACGTCCTGCCGCTGATCGAGACGCTGGACGACGACACCGGACGCTGGTTCTCCGCCTGGTACACCTCCTGGCGGCGGCGTTTCGGGCACCTGGGATGATCTGGCCATGGAACGGGAGTGGGTCGCCGAGGAGAGCGTCGTCGTCACCGCGCCGCCCGAGCGGGTGTACGCGGCGGTGGCGGATCTGCGGCGGATGGGCCGCTGGAGCCCCGAGTGCTTCGCCGTGTGGGTGCGCGGCGGGAGCGTCCGGGAGGGCACGAGGTTCGTCGGGTTCAACCGCATCGGCTGGCGGGTCTGGTTCACCAACTGCCGGGTGACGGCGGCCAAGCGCGGTGAGGTCTTCGCGTTCCGGGTCTACAGCTTCGGTATCCCGGTCGCGTTGTGGGGCTACCGGATGGAGGGCGTCGCGGACGGCTCCACCCGCCTCACCGAGTACTGGGAGGACCTGCGGCGCGACCACCGGGGCGCGGGGTTCGTCTCCCTGCTCGGCAAGGTCTTCACCGGGGTCCCCGCCGAACGCCGAGCGGCGCTGAACCGGCAGGGCATGCGGGCCACTCTCGGCCGGATCAAGGCCGCCCTCGACGGGGGCTGACCTCGCGCGGCGGCGCGTAGGATTGATCCTTCGCCTTCTCGTGTGAGGGAGCCGCCCGCATGTCGTCGTCCCAGGTCACCGGGCCTCCGGTCACGATCAAGGACCAGGAGATCGCCGCCGAGCAGCGCCGCGTGGACGAGGCGTACGCCCGGCTGGAGGAGATGCGCGCCGACGCCCAGGCCATGATCAGGGAGGGCTACCGGCAGTCGCTGGCGGGCACCAAGGGGTCCCTGGTCGACCGGGACGCCATGGTCCACCAGGCGGCGCTGCGCGCCCAGGCCCTCGACGTCGCCGACGACGGGCTGGTCTTCGGGCGGCTCGACCTGGACAGCCGGGAGACCCGCTACATCGGCCGGATCGGGGTCCGCACCCGCGACCACGAGTCCCTGGTGATCGACTGGCGGGCGCCCGCCGCCGAGGCGTTCTACCGCGCCACCCCCGAGGACCCGCGCGGCGTGATCCGCCGCCGGGTGCTGCACACCCGGGGCCACACGGTCGTCGACCTGGAGGACGACCTGCTCGACCCGTCGGCCGCCGACTCCCTCACGATCGTCGGCGACGGCGCGTTCCTGGCGTCCCTGGCGCGGACCCGCGAGGGCGCGATGCGCGACATCGTCGCCACCATCCAGCGCGAGCAGGACGAGGTGATCCGCGCGCCCGCCGACGGCACCGTGCTGGTCCGCGGCGCGCCCGGCACCGGCAAGACCGCCGTCGCCCTCCACCGGGTCGCCTACCTGCTGTTCCGGCACCGCCAGCGGTTCGGGTCGCGGGGCGTGCTGGTGGCGGGGCCCAACCGGCGCTTCACCGCCTACATCGACCGGGTGCTGCCGTCCCTCGGCGAGGGCTCGGCGGCGCTGCGCTCCCTGGGCGACCTGGTGCCCGGCGTGGAGGCCACCGTCCACGACTCCCCCGAACTCGCCCGGCTCAAGGGCTCGGCCGCGATGACCGCCGTGCTCCGCCGTGCCGTCGCCGACCACGTACCCGGCGCCCCGGACGAGCTGCGCGTCGTCCACGCGGGCGTGATCGTCCGCCTCGACCGGCGGGCCCTCGACCGGATCCGCACGCAGGTGCACCGCCGCAGCCAGGGCAGCGTCAACACCGCCCGCCGCCGCGTCGCCGACCTGCTGGTGGACGCCCTGTGGGACCGGTACGTCGAGACCGGCGGCACCGAGCCCGAGCCCGGCGCGCCCGTGCAGGGCGAGCTGGCCCTGTGGGAGGGCATCCTCGCCGAGAGCGGCCTCGGCCCCCTCGACGGCGAGCAGGGCCCCGTGTCACCCGCCAGCCGCACCTCCCGCGAGGCGTTCGGCAAGAACGTCCGGGGCCAGCGGGCCTTCGCCGACTTCCTGAACGCCTGGTGGCCGATCCGCACCCCGCTGGACGTGCTGCGCTCCCTCGGCGACCGGGCCCGGATGCGCCGCGCCGCCGGACGCGACCTCGACCGCCCGCACGCCGACCTGCTGGCCGCCGCGTGGGCCGAGGCGCTGTCCGGGGAGACCCCGGTCCTCAGCTACCAGGACGTCGCGCTGCTGGACGAGCTCGACGCCCTGCTCGGCCCGCCGCCGCGCCCGTCCCGCAGGCCGCCCACCGAGGAGGACCCGTACGTCGTGGACGGCGTCAACATCCTCACCGGCGAGGAGGTCGCCGACGACTGGGAGCCGGAGCTGCGGGAGCTGACCACCGCCGTCGAACGCCTCGAACGCTCACGCCGCGTGGACGACGAGGTCACCGACGTCCGTCCCGAGTACGCCCACATCGTCGTGGACGAGGCCCAGGACCTGTCCCCCATGCAGTGGCGCATGCTCGGCCGCCGGGGCCGCCACGCCACCTGGACCATCGTCGAGGACCCTGCCCAGAGCGCCTGGGAGGACCTGGAGGAGTCCCGCCGGGCCATGGAGGCGGCCCTCGGCGGTCCGCCGTCCCGACGGCGCGGCCGGGGCCGGGAACGGCCCGCGCGGGCCCGCCACGAGTTCGAGCTGACCACCAACTACCGCAACACCACCGAGATCGCCGCCGTGTCCGCCCGGGTCCTGGAGCTGGCGCTGCCGGGGGCCCGCCCCGCCCGCGCCGTCCGCAGCTCCGGCGACGAGCCCGTCATCACCACCGTCCCGCGCGACAGGCTGCTCACCGCCGCCGGGGAGGCCCTGGACACCCTGCTGACCCAGGTGGAGGGCACCATCGGCGTCATCGTCCCGCTCGCCGACGCCACCTGGGACGCCTCCGCCACCGCCGTCCTCGCCGCGGGCCGCCCCGAACGCGTCCAGGTCCTCGACGTCCTGGACGCCAAGGGCCTGGAGTTCGACGCCGCCCTCATCCTCGCCCCGGAGATCGTGGCCGCCCAGTCGCCCCGGGGCCTGCGCGTCCTCTACGTCGCCCTGTCCCGCGCGACCCGCCGCCTGACCGTCCTCACCAGCGACCCGACGTGGGAACGGACGCTCAGATGATGGGCGGGCGGCCGGTGCGGGTCATGCGCCACGCGGTGCGCCAGGAGATGGGGCGGCGCGGCCCGGCGGGCTTGCGCCACCCCTCCGCGAACCCCTTGAACCACGACCTGAGCGCGGCGGGCCTGCGCTCCCGCAGGACGGTCATGCCGATCCACACGGCGCAGTAGGCCAGCGCCAGCGGCCACGGCAGGTTCCGGCGCGCCAGCCACACCCGGTTGCGGGCGTTGTAGCGGTAGAACATCGCGTGCCGCGTCGGCAGCACCGCCGGGTGGTACATCACCGCCGAGGCGTCGTAGACGATCCGGTACCCGGCGTTCATCGCCTGCCAGGCCAGGTCGGTCTCCTCGTGGGCGTAGAAGAAGTCCTCCGGCAGGCCCCCGGCCGCGTCGAACGCCGCCCGGCGCATCGCGCACGCTCCGCCCAGGAACGTCGTCACCTCCGAGGACCGCTCCGGGTCGCCCGCCCGCAGCCGGGGCACGTGCCGCCGCTCGCCCCGGCCGCCCTCCGGGTCGCGGACCCGGAACGACACGATGCCCAGCGACGGATCGGCGGCGAACCGGTCCCGCAGGTGCGCGCCGAGCCGGGTGGAGCGGTACCAGCCGTCGTCGTCCAGGAACACGATGATCTCGCCGGTGGACGCCTCGACGCCGCGGTTGCGGCCACCGGGGATCCCCAGGTTGCGCGGCAGGTGCAGCAGCTTCACCCGGGGGTCCTTGAACACCGGGTCGTCGCCGGGGCTCCAGTCGCCGGGCACCCCGTTGCCGACCAGCACCACCTCGACGTCCACGTGCTCCTGGTCGAGCGCGCTGCGCACCGCCCGCGCCAGCTCGGCGGGCCGGTTGCCCATGGTCAGCACCACGACCGAGAATTTCATCGCGCCCTCCGGCCGGGTCCCGGCGTCCGTTCGCTCCGTGCTCACCGTCACCGCAGCCTCCGCGAGGCGAGCACGCTGACCAGGTGCAGCAGGGTCTGCACGGCGGCGACCAGGGCCACCGCGACCGCCAGCACCCGGGTGGCGGCCGGCGTGTGCCCGTCCACCAGCACGTCCAGCACGGCGGCCAGCACGATCAGCAGGGACAGCTCGACCGCCCCGATGATGCGGTGGAACCGCAGCGCCGCCGCCGCCTGCCGGGCCAGCGCCAGGCCCGCCGACCGGGGCCGCAGCGCCCGGTCGCCGGTCTCGGGGTCGGCGGGCAGCCCGGACTTGGCCCGTGCCACCACCACGTTGTCGGTCTCCGCCTTGATCAGCGCCGCGCCGAGCGCCGCCACCAGCCCCAGCTCCAGCCAGCCGCCCGACTCCCAGTCGCCCTGTGCACGGGCGCCCAGCCCGACCAGCAGCGCGACCTCCGCCAGGTAGTGGCCGATCCGGTCGAGGTACACCCCGGCCACCGACGTGCGCCGCAGATAACGGGCGACCTCGCCGTCCACGCAGTCCAGCAGCAGGTACACCTGCACCAGCAGCGCCCCCGCCACCGCCGACCACAGCGGCCAGCCCGGGACCGCCACCACCACGCCCGCGACGATGCCGCTGAGCATCATCAGGTACGTCAGCTGGTTGGGGCTGAACCCCAGCCGCAGCGCCACCCACGACACGTACGGCGACAGCGACCGCATGTACAGCCGCCCCGCCCAGTGCTCCTCGTTGCGGCGCTCGCGCAGCCCCGGAGGCTGGCCCAGCGCGCGGACGTCGGCGACCGTGGCGGCGCGCCGGGAACGGACCCTCTCCTCAGCCTCCGTACGACCGGACATACTCCCCTACCGACTTGAGGGCGGCACTGTGGTCGAGCTCAAGACGTTCCAGGATCGTGTAGCGGCCGGGGCGGGTCTGGGGCGCGAACACCACCGCCTCGGCGAACTGCTCCTCGGTCAGCCCCACGTCACCGGGCAGCCGGGGCAGCCCGTGCCGTTCGAGGCAGGCCATGATCTCGGCGAGCCGCTCCCCGCCGGTCCCCAGGTGCCGGTCCCGCAGGTGGTAGCAGAACGCCGCGCCGATCCCGGCCAGCTCCCCGTGGTTGGCGGTGCCGGGGAACAGCTGGTCGATGGCGTGCAGGATCTCGTGGTCGCCGCCGCTGGACGGCCGGGACGAGCCCGCGAACGACATCGCCATGCCCGACAGCACCAGCCCCTCGGCCAGCACCGTCAGGAACCGGTCGGACTCGATCGACTCGGGCTGGTGCAGCAGCGCCTCGGCGGCGGTGCGGGCCACCGTCAGCGCCAGCCGGTCCACCGGCTCCCCGCAGTCCTCGGCGGCCAGCAGCCAGTCGTCCACCGCGGAGAAGTTGCTGATCACGTCGCCGATCCCGGCGCGGACCAGCCGGTCGGGCGCGGCCCGCACGTAGTCCAGGTCCACGATCATCGCCAGCGGCATCGCCACGCCGAACGAGCCCTTGCCCTTGTCGTGCTCCAGGGAGGCCACCGGCGAGCAGATCCCGTCGTGCGACAGGTTGGTCGCCACCGACACCATCGGGATCCCGGCGAGCGTCGCGGCGTACTTGGTGGCGTCGATGGTCCGGCCGCCGCCGATCCCCACCACCGCCTCGTACCAGCCGGACCGCAGCTTGGACGACAGCGTCACGGCCGCGTCCACCGTGCCGCCCTCCACGTGGAAGACGTCGCACTCCTGCAGGGACGGCCGGACGTGCTCGGCGATGGCGTCGCCCTGCCCGGGGCCCACCGCGATGGCCACGCGGCCCTCGGTGGCGATCCGCCGGTCGGCCAGCAGTTCGCCGAGCGCCACCACCGCCCCGCGCCGTACCTCCACCGACAGCGGCGCGGGCAGCGAACGCATGAGCTGGGGCATGGGTCAGTACCCCTTGGCGATGCGCCGGGCCTTCTCCAGGTCGTCGTGGTTGTCGACCTCGACCCAGTCGACGGCCCCGATCGGCGCGACGGCGATCCGCCCGCCGCGGTTGACGAGTTCCTGGTAGCCGTCCTCGTAGTAGAGGTCGGGGTTGCCCTCCCAGGTGGCCTTGAGCGCGTCGGCCAGCGGCTCGGCGGCCGACGGCTCGATGAGCGTGGCGCCGATGTACTCGCCGTACGCCTGCTCGGGGTCCATGAGCTTGGTGATGCGCGCCAGGTGCCCGGAATCGTCCAGGGTCACCTTCATCTCCTCGTCCGCCAGAGTTTTCACGTCGTCCACCGCCAGGACGATCTCCGGACCCCGGGCCGCGAGTAGGGTCTTCTCTACCCCCACCGGGTGGACCGTGTCCCCGTTGACCATGAGGACGCCCTTGGAGAAGTGCTCGCGCGCCAGCCACATGGAGTAGGCGTTGTTCCACTCCTCGGCCTTGTCGTTGTGGACGAGGGTCAGGGAGACGCCGTACCGCTCCTCCAGCGCCGCCCTGCGTTCCTCCACGGCGCGGGCCTGGTAGCCGACGACGACGACCACGTCGGTCAGCCCGACCTCGGCGAGGTTGCCGAGGGCGATGTCGAGGATCGTGGTCTCGCCGTCCACCGGCACCAGGGCCTTGGGCAGGGTGTCCGTGTACGGCCGCAGCCTGCGTCCCGCGCCTGCCGCGAGCACCATCCCGATCACGCTGTGCCTCCCTCAGGCCGCCACCGGTCGTTCAACTGGTCTCCTCCGACTCGTCCAGGTCCACCTGCACCCCGCCGCCGCGACCGGCCCGCGCCCACGTCGTGACGCTCTCCACGCCGAACAGCACGCCCAGGTAGACGGCGAGCACGGCGTACACGAGCGAGAGCTGCCCGAACAGACCCGCGAAGGCCGCCACGAGCATCCGGCCCTCCCAGCCGAGCCCGGCCCAGAACACCCACTCGCGCGGCCACAACCGCTGACGCGTGCGGTACACGGTGTCGTAGTGGTGGTAGGCGAGGACGGCCAGCAACGCGTAGACCAGCGGCGCCGAGACGTCCTGCGCGAACCCCAAGACGGCCAGGTAACCATACTCGATCCCGCGCATGATGGGCGGGACGAGCCAGTCGATCCGTCCCCGATGGGGGTGGGCGGCGGACGGCCCGGTCAGCAGCAGCGCCACCACCGGGGCGTACAGCACGGGGATCGCCTGCTCCTCCGCCCCGGCCACCAGCAGCAGCGCGGCGGTGGTGACGGCCGCGACGATCGTGCCGGGCAGCGGCGTGAGCCGCCCCAGCGCCAGGCGGCCGAGGGCGACGCAGATCGGGCCGTCGTCACGGTACGCCTGGATGCGCTCGGCGCGGACGGCGGCGACGGGGGCCTCCACCGGTGCGGTGGCCGGCAGGATCGTCATCGGAGCAGCGACCTCAGCATTCGTCCGGACAGGGTGTAGGCGGCGGCCACCGCGCCCCAGGCCAGGAGCACGGTGAAGGTCACCTTGGCGTTCCAGAACGCGGTGGTGACCGACACCACCGCGAAGCGCTCCCCGATCGGGAAGACGACCATCTTCTTGGCCCAGTACGCCGGGCCGCTGCGGGTCCGCGCCATCACCCGCTGC
>DATADI010000177.1:0-23588 GCA_036258615.1 Thermomonospora sp.
GCGGCCCGCAGCGCGGGCGGCGGCACCGGCCGCACGGCGGCGAACAGCGCGACGGTGGCCGCCGCGGCGGCGGCCACCTCGGTCCAGGCGGGCAGCCCGCTGCCGCCCCAGCCCAGCAGGGAGGCGACGGCGTACAGGACCCCGGCGAGCGCCACGGCCCCGATCGGCACCACACGAGGCGGCAACCGCCTGGCGCTCTCGCCGCTCATCCGCCGCTCGCTCTCTGCCTGTCCGTGCCGTCGGTGTCCCGGGGGACCCGGCGGCCCCATCCGTCACCGACTCAACGCCACGGGCGCGCGGGATGGTGCCCGGCGGAGCCGGTCGAGTCGGAGAAGCCGGGCCTTCCGTCCCGGACCGGGTGCCGCCCCCTCGTTGGGGCCACCGGGCACCGGCCGGACGCCGGCAACGTGGTGTCGCTACGGGTTCACCGTGTTGCTCAATGTACGTTCCGTAGGTCACGGAGCGATTGAGGCTCAGCGTCCACCCGGCGACAACCGGCCGGTCACGCGAGCCGGTTCCCGGTCGTTCGTCACCGGTTGGGCGGGTACGGCACCCGCATCACTTTCACTCTCCGTAACCAAGCGGTCGGTGGGGCAGGGCGGATCCTTGCCGGACCGTCACGGAGGATCTCCCGGCCCCGCCTGCACGTGGCGCAGCGGCTCCCCCGCCAGATAACGGCGGGCCTGGTCGCGCACCAGCCGGGCGACCCGCCGTACCGAGGCCGTGGTCGAGCCCGCCACATGGGGCGTGACGAACACCCCGGGGGCGCGCCACAGGGGGTGGTCCGGCGGCAACGGCTCGGGGTCGGTGACGTCCAGCGCGGCCCGGATCCGCCCGGTGGCGGTCTCGGCGACGAGGGCGTCGGTGTCCACCACCGGGCCCCGCGCGGCGTTGACCAGCAGGGCCCCGTCCTTCATCCGGGCCAGCAGGGCGGCGTCCACCAGGCCTTTCGTGCTCGGGGTCGCGGGCACCAGCAGGATGATCACGTCGGCGTGCGGCACCAGGTCCGGCAGGTCGGCCACGCCGTGGACGCCCTCGCGGGGACGGCTGGCCACCCGGGTGATCTCCACCTCGAAGGGGGCCAGCCGCCGTTCGACGGCCTGCCCGATCGAGCCGTACCCGACGAGGAGGACGCGGGAGTCGGCGAGCGCGGCGGTCTGCCGGTAGTCCCAGCGGCCCTCGCGCTGCGCGGCGGCGAACCGCGGGAACTCCCGCAGGCTCGCCAGCGCCGCGCCGACGGCCCACTCGGCGGTCCCGGCGTCGTGCGCGCCCCGGGCGTTGCAGAGCGTGACGCCGGGCGGCAGGTGGGGCAGGGCGTGCTCGAACCCGGCGGTCTGCAGCTGCACCACCCGCAGCCGTGGCATCCGGGCCATGATCTCCAGGCTCGCCGGTGAGGGCAGTAGCACCGGCACGTAGAACTCCACCTCGTCCAGCGAGGCCGGCTCCGCGCCGCCGTCGTACAGGTCCACGGCCGCGCCGGGCAGATCCGCCACCGCGTCGGCGAGTTCCGGGCGGGCGACCCACAGCCTTGTCATGATCCGGATCGTACGCCGGGGAACCCGGGGGCCGGGCCGCCCGTATGTCAGGCTGGGAAGGCGGGAGGCACCATGACCATCGACATTCGCCGGGCGGTCGCGCTGGGCGCGGGGGCGCTCGTGCTGGCCGGATGCACGTCCGACCCGGAGGGCGGCGGCCGGACCCCGCCTCCGCTGACGTCCGCCACGTCCGGGGGCTCCCCCGCCGTGACCGCCACGGCCACCCCCGGCAGGCCCCGCGACCTGGTCACCGGGCTGAGCGTGCCGTGGGCGATCGCGTTCCTGCCCGGCGGGGACGCCCTGGTCACCGAACGGGACTCGGCGCGGCTGCTGCGGGTCACGCCGCGCGGCCGGGTCACCGAGGTGGGCGAGGTGCCCGGCGTGGAGCCCGGCGGCGAGGGCGGCCTCATGGGCGTCGCGGTGTCGCCGGACCACGAGCGCGACCGGTACGTCTACCTGTACTTCACGGCCGCCTCCGACAACCGGGTCGTCCGGTTCCGCTACGACGGGCGGCTCTCCGCGCCGCGGCCGGTCGTGACGGGGATCCCCAAGGGCGCCAACCACAACGGCGGGCGCATCGCGTTCGGCCCCGACGGCTTCCTGTACGTGGCGACCGGCGAGGTCTACCGGACCGACCTGGCGCAGGACCGGGGCTCGCTGGGCGGCAAGATCCTGCGGGTCACCCCCGACGGCGGGCCCGCGCCCGGCAACCCGTTCGCCTCGCGGATCTGGTCGTACGGGCACCGCAACGTGCAGGGCCTCGCCTGGGACGAGCGGAGACGGCTGTACGCCACCGAGTTCGGGCAGGACCGCTTCGACGAGATCAACCTGATCGAGCGGGGCCGCAACTACGGCTGGCCCGAGGTGGAGGGCGTCCAGCCCGGCGGCGGCGACGACCGGTTCACCGACCCGCTGCTGACCTGGACGACCGCCGAGGCGTCGCCGTCCGGGCTGGCCTACGCGGGCGGCTCGCTGTGGGCGGCGGGGCTGCGCGGACGGCGGCTGTGGCAGGTGCCGGTCGCGCCGGACGGCCGGGTGGGCCGCCCGGTCGCCCACTACGACGGCCGCTACGGGCGGCTGCGCGCGGTCGTCCAGGCCCCGGACGGCTCCCTGTGGGTCACCACCAGCAACCGTGACGGGCGCGGCGACCCCGCCGAGGGGGACGACCGGATCCTGGTCATCCCCCTCGAACGGGGCTAGGAGACTCCCAGCCTCTCGAGGATCAGCTCACGGGCACGGGCGGCGTCGGCCTGGCCCCGGGTGGCCTTCATGACGGCCCCGACCAGGGCCCCGGCGGCGGCGACCTTGCCGGAGCGGACCTTGTCGGCGGCGTCGGCGTTGTCGGCGATCACCTGGTCGATGATCTGGGCCAGGGCCCCGTCGTCCCGGACGATCTTCAGGCCCCGGGCGGTCACCACCGCGTCCGGGTCGCCCTCCCCGGCCAGCACGCCCTCGAAGACCTGGCGGGCCAGCTTGTCGTTCAGCGAACCCTCGTCGATGAGCGCCTGCACCCGGGCGACCTGCGCCGGGGTGATCGGCAGCGCGGACAGCTCCACGCCCTGCTCGGTGGCGCGGCGCGACAGCTCGTTCATCCACCACTTGCGGGCGGCGCCGGGCTCGGCCCCGGCCGTGACGGTCTCCTCGATGAGGTCGAGCGCCCCGGCGTTCACCACGTCCCGCAGCTCCAGGTCCGACAGGCCCCACTCGGCCTGCACCCGGCGGCGGCGCGCGGCCGGCAGCTCCGGCAGCGTGGCGCGCAGCTCGGCCACCCACTCCCGGGACGGCGCCATCGGCACCAGGTCCGGCTCGGGGAAGTAGCGGTAGTCCTGCGCCTCCTCCTTGCTGCGCCCGCTGGTGGTCGCGCCGGTGTCCTCGTGGAAGTGGCGGGTCTCCTGGATCACCTTCCCGCCCGCGTCGAGCACCCCGGCCTGCCGCTCGATCTCGTGGCGGACGGCCCGCTCGATGGACCGCAGCGAGTTGACGTTCTTGGTCTCGGTGCGGGTGCCCCACTCGGCCGCGCCGCGCGGCATCAGCGACACGTTGATGTCGCAGCGCATGGAGCCCTCCTCCATGCGGACGTCGGACACGCCGAGGGCGCGGACCAGCTCGCGCAGCTCGGTGGCGTAGGCGCGGGCCACCAGCGGGGCCTTCTCACCCGTGGCGGTGATCGGCTTGGTGACGATCTCGACCAGCGGGATCCCGGCCCGGTTGTAGTCCACCAGCGAGAAGTCCGCCCCGTGGATGCGCCCGGTCGCGCCGCCGACGTGCAGCGACTTGCCGGTGTCCTCCTCCATGTGGACCCGCTCGATCTCGATCCGGTACGTCTCGCCCTCGACCTCGACGTCCAGGTACCCGTCGACGCACAGCGGCTCGTCGTACTGGGAGATCTGGAAGTTCTTCGGCATGTCGGGGTAGAAGTAGTTCTTGCGGGCGAACCGGCACCACTCCACGATCTCGCAGTTCAGCGCGAGACCGATCTTGATGATCCCCTCGATGGCGGCCCGGTTGGTGACCGGCAGCGAGCCCGGCAGGCCCAGGCACACCGGGCAGACCTGGGTGTTGGGCGGCGCGCCGAACGCGGTGGGGCAGCCGCAGAACATCTTCGAGGCCGTCCCCAGCTCGATGTGCGTCTCCACACCGAGCACCGGCTCGTACTTGGCCAGCGCCTCGTCGTAGGGCACCAGGGTCGGAGTGCTCATCGGGCCGCCTCCACCAGTTCGGGGGCCTTGGCCAGCAGCGGGCCGCCCCAGCGGTCTTCCAGGGCGCGCTCCACGGCGGCGCCCACCCGGTACAGCCGGTCGTCGGCCAGCGTCGGGGCCATGACCTGCAGCCCCACCGGCAGGCCGTCCTCGTCGGCCAGGCCGCACGGCACCGAGATCGCGGCGTTGCCGGCCAGGTCGGACGGGATGGTGCACAGGTCGGCCAGGTACATGGCCATCGGGTCGTCGGCGCGCTCGCCCAGCGGGAACGCGGTGGTCGGCGTGGTCGGCGACACCAGCACGTCCACCTGCTCGAACGCCGCGTCGAAGTCCCGGATGATCAGCGTGCGGACCTGCTGCGCCTTGCCGTAGTAGGCGTCGTAGTAGCCCGACGACAGCGCGTAGGTGCCCAGCATGATCCGGCGCTTGACCTCCGGGCCGAAGCCCTCGGCGCGGGTCAGCGCCATGACCTCCTCGGCGCTGCGGGTGCCGTCGTCGCCGACCCGCAGCCCGTACCGCATCGCGTCGAAGCGGGCCAGGTTGGACGAGCACTCCGACGGGGCGATGAGGTAGTAGGCGGGCAGCGCGTAGGTGAAGTGCGGGCAGGACACCTCGGTGACCTTGGCGCCCAGCGACTCCAGCAGCTCGACGGCCTCGTTGAAGCGGCGCAGCACCCCCGGCTGGTAGCCCTCGCCGCCCAGCTCGCGGACCACGCCGACGCGCAGCCCGGCAACGTCGGCGCGGCGGGCGGCCTCCACCACCGGCGGCACCGGGCGGTCGATCGAGGTGGAGTCCATCGGGTCGTGCCCGGAGAACGCCTCGTGCAGCAGCGCCGTGTCGAGCACCGTGCGGGCGAACGGGCCCGGCGTGTCCAGCGACGAGGCGAACGCGATCACCCCGTACCGGGAGGAGCCGCCGTAGGTGGGCTTGGTGCCGACGATGCCGGTGACGGCGGCGGGCTGCCGGATGGAGCCGCCGGTGTCGGTGCCGGTCGCCAGCGGGGCCTCGTAGGCGGCGACGGCCGCGGAGGACCCGCCGGAGGAGCCGCCCGGGACGCGGGCGGGGTCCCACGGGTTGCGGGTCGGGCCGAAGGCGCTGTTCTCGGTGGAGGAGCCCATCGCGAACTCGTCCATGTTGGTCTTGCCGATGATCACCAGCCCGGCCTCGCGGAGCCGGGCGGTGATGGTGGCGTCGTACGGCGGCCGCCACCCCTCCAGGATCCGGGACCCGGCGGTGGTGGGCATGTCGGTGGTGGTGAACACGTCCTTGTGCGCGATCGGCACCCCGGCCAGCGGACCCAGCGGCTCACCGGCCGCGCGCCGCTCGTCCACCCGCCGCGCCTGCGCCAGCGTCGCCTCGGCGTCCACGTGCAGGAACGCGTTCACCTCGCCGTCCACCGCGGCGATCCGGTCCAGATGGGCCTGGGCGACCTCCACCGCGGAGGCCTGCCCGGAGGCGATCAGCTCCGCCAGCTCGGCGGCGGTGCGCCTGGTCAGCTCGCTCATGGTCAGGCCTCCTCCCCCAGGATCCGCGGCACGCGGAACCGCTGCTCCTCGGCGGCGGGCGCGGCGGCCAGCGCCTGCTCCGGGGCCAGGGTGGGCCGGACCTCGTCGGCCCGGAAGACGTTCGTGATCGGCAGCGCGTGCGAGGTCGGCGGGATGTCCTCCGCCGCGACCTGCTGCACCCGCGCGACCGCGGAGATGATCACATCGAGCTGGGCGGCGAGGTGGTCGAGTTCGTCCTCGCCGAGCGCCAGCCTGGACAGCCGGGCGAGGTGGGCCACCTCGTCACGGGTGATGGCGGACATGTGGAAGCCGTTTCTGCGATCGGTTGGGTTCGCCGCCATCCTATGGGCCCCCGCGTGCCGCCTCCGAACGCTTTACCCGGCCCCGACACCCTCCGGGGCCGCCGCCCCCGTTTGGGACCTGCCCAGCGGGAACGCTGACGGGGACCCCTGAGAGGAAGAGAGGAGAGCCCCGTGACCATCGGAGGCAGCCTCGCCCTGATCATCGTCGGCGCCATCCTGGCCTACGCGGTCGAGTACGACATCAGCGGCGTCGACATCAAGATCGTCGGCGTGATCCTCATGGTCGGCGGTCTCGTCGGCCTGATCATCGGCCTGATCCGCATCGCCTCGGCCCGCCGCCGCGCCCTTCCCCCCGGCGGCGCGGTCCGCGAGGAGCGCTACTACGAGGAACCCCCCGCCTACGACGACCCCGCCTACCGCCGCCGCGGCTACTGACCCGGCCGCCCGTTCCGCCGCCGTGGCCACGGTGCGGGCCGGCCGCTCCACGGACCGGCATGCGGACCGGCCGGTCAGGCGGCGGGCTCGGGGGCGCGTTCCATCCGGCGGCGGAGCCAGTCGGTGGCGGTGGCGGCGTCCATCGGGCGGCCGAACAGCCAGCCCTGGGCGGCGTCGCAGCCGAGGTCGCGCAGCAGCTGGGCGGTCTGGGCGTCCTCGACGCCCTCGGCGACCGAGCGCAGGCCGAGGGTGCGGGCCAGCTCCACGATGGAGCGGACGATCACCGCGTCGTCGGCCGAGTGCGCCAGCCGGGCGACGAACGAGGAGTCGATCTTGATCTCCTCGACCGGGAGCCGCTTGAGCCGCACCAGCGAGGAGTAGCCGGTGCCGAAGTCGTCCAGGCTCAGCGGCACGCCGAGCTCGGCCAGGGCGCCGAGGGTCTCGGCGGCGTAGGCGGGCTCGTGGGCGAGGACCCGTTCGGTGATCTCCAGCTGCAGGGCGTCCGGCGGCAGGCCGTGCCGGGCCAGGCCCTCGCGGACCGTCTCGGCCAGGCCGATGTCGAGCAGGTCGCGCCCTGAGGCGTTGACCCCGATCTGCACGGTGAGGCCGTCCCGCCACCAGGCCGCCGCCTGGGCCAGGGCGTTCTCCATGACGTACTGGCTGATCGAGCGCATCAGGTAGGTCTGCTCGGCGACCGGCAGGAAGCGGGCCGGGTACAGCAGGCCCTGCTCGGGATGCCGCCAGCGCAGCAGGGCCTCCAGGCCGACCGGGCGGCCCTCGGCCAGCGAGATCTTGGGCTGGAAGTGCAGCTCCAGCTCGCCGCGGTCGATGGCGCGGCGCAGGTCGCCCAGCATGCCCAGCCGGGCCGGGGAGTTGCGGTCCTTGGCGGGCGAGTAGACCTCCACGCCCGAGCGGCTCTCCTTGGCCACGTACATCGCCACGTCCGCCCGCTGCAGCAGCAGCCCGAAGTCGGGGGCGTGGTCGGGGTACAGGGCGATGCCGACGCTGCCCTCCAGGTCGAACGACAGGCCCTCCAGGCGTACCGGCTCGCTGAGCGCGGCGCGCAGCCGGGCGGCCACCTCGCGGGCGGCGCGCTCGTCGCGGACGCTGGGCAGCAGGACCGCGAACTCGTCGCCGCCGAGCCGGGCCACCAGGTCGCCGGGCCGCACGCTGTGCGTGAGGCGGTGCGCGACGATCTGCAGCAGCCGGTCGCCGGTGGGGTGGCCGAGGGTGTCGTTGACCTCCTTGAAGCGATCCAGGTCGAGCAGGAACAGCCCGATCCGCCGGTCGCCGGACCGGTCGGAGCGCGCGGCGGCCAGCGCCTCCTCGGTGCGCATGGTGAGCAGCTTGCGGTTGGGCAGCCCGGTGAGGCCGTCGTGGCGGGCCTGGTGCTCGCGGCGCACCGACACCGAGGCGTTCAGGTAGACCGCCACGAACGGCAGCGCGATCAGCGGGACGAACGCGGCGGACCGGTGCATGGTGATGACCACCAGCGGGGCCAGCGCCAGCAGCGCCAGGTGGACCAGCACCTGGTAGCCCAGATCCCAGCGCAGCGCCTTGACCAGCGACACGCGCTCGTGCAGGGCCACCGCCCCGCACACGAACGTGTCGTTGCAGACGAAGTACGTGGCCGCGGCGAGGGCGATGGGCAGCAGGTCGGGGCCGTCGGGCACCCACAGCCGCCCCGGCAGCGGGGACGGGTGGATGTCGAACAGCCCCAGCACCAGCGCCGCGGCGGTCAGGCTGAGGGTGAACTGCGCCACGTTGAAGGCGGTGCGGTGCACCGCGTGGCGGCGGAACACCCCGCAGATGATCACCGCGAGCGCCTGGAGCAGGGCGGCCACCGGCAGCCCGGCGTACAGCAGGGCGGCGAACGAGAACGTGGTGGACGTGGTGGCCCCGGCGTGCTCGGCCGAGCCGGCGGTCACGATGGGCCGCAGCTCGCCGAAGACGATGAAGCAGCCCAGGAGCCAGAACACCGGGTTGCCGGCCAGGGCGTCCAGCTCCGCGCCGGACATCCCGCCCAGCGCCACGGCGAAGGTGACCGCCCCGGCGGCGATGACGACGGCGAAGTAGATCCACAGCGGGGATCCGCGTCGCGGCGTCGTGTTCCGCGTGTTGTTCGGGTCCTTCATCACGGCCTCAGGGGAGGAGACGACTGGAGATGATGAGGAGGGTACGACCTTTGCTCAACTTCGCGAAGCCGATTGCGTACGTTCCGTTATGAGCTGCGTCGTCCGAGTCGGCCCCCGTCATCACCGTTGGGTAATTACACCATATCTATGGGTAACATGCCCCTGCTGACCGGGAAAGAACCACGGACGGTTCACTCCTCCCCGCCCTGGGTTACGGCCTTGGCCGCTTCCGGCCCCTCGGCGAGCAGCACGCCGAATCCGTCCTCGTCCAGGATCGGAACGCCCAGCTTGACCGCCTTGTCGTATTTCGACCCGGGGCTGTCGCCGACGACCACGAAGTCCGTGTTCTTGGAGACCGAGCCGGTCACCTTGCCGCCCAGCGCCTGGACCGCCTCCTTGGCCGAGTCGCGGCTGTGGGTCTCCAGCGAGCCGGTGATCACGACGGTGACCCCGGCCAGCGGGCGCGGCCCGGCCGCCCCCTCGTCGGCCATCCGGACCCCGGCCGCCCGCCACTTCTCGACGATCTCGCGGTGCCAGTCCTCGGCGAACCAGCGCTTGATCGAGGCGGCGATGGTGGGGCCGACCCCGTCCACCGCGGCCAGCTCCTCCTCGGTGGCGTTCATGATCGCGTCCATCGAGCGCAGCTCGCGGGCCAGGTCCTGGGCGGCGCGCGGGCCGACGTGCCGGATCGACAGCGCCACCAGCACCCGCCACAGCGGCTGCCGCTTGGCCTTCTCCAGCTCGGCGAACAGGATCTCGACGGTCTTCTTGGGCTCGCCGGCCTTGGTGGCGAAGAACGTCACGACCTTCTGCTCGCCGGTCTTCTCGTCGATCTTCGGCAGGCCGGTGCGCTGGTCGCGGACCACGCTCTTGATCGGCAGCAGCTGGTCGACGGTCAGGTGGAACAGGTCGCCCTCGTTGCGGACCGGCGGGTCGGCGGGCTCCAGCGGCTGGGTGAGCGCCGTGGCGGCCACGTAGCCGAGGGCCTCGATGTCGAGGGCGTTGCGGCTGGCCACGAAGTACAGCCGCTCGCGGAGCTGCGCCGGGCAGTAGCGCGCGTTGGGGCAGCGGATGTCGGCGTCGCCCTCCTTCTCGTACGCCAGCTCGGTGCCGCACTCGGGGCACGTGCTGGGCATCACGAACTCGCGCTCGGTGCCGTCGCGCAGGCCGGTGACCGGGGCGACGATCTCGGGGATCACGTCGCCCGCCTTGCGCAGCACGACGGTGTCGCCGATCAGCACGCCCTTGCGCTTGACCTCGCCCGCGTTGTGCAGCGTCGCGTAGGCCACCGTGGACCCGGCCACCTCGATCGGCTCCATCACGCCGTACGGGGTGACCCGCCCGGTGCGGCCGACCCCGACCTTGATGTCCAGGAGCCTGGTGTTGACCTCCTCCGGCGGGTACTTGAAGGCGATCGCCCAGCGCGGCGCCCGCGAGGTGGACCCCAGCCGCCGCTGGATCGCGAGCTGGTCGACCTTGACCACCACGCCGTCGATCTCGTACGCCGGGTCGTGCCGGTGCTCGCCGTAGTGGGCGACGTAGTCGCGGACGCCGTCGAGGTCGTCAACCACCTTGTACAGGTCGCTGACCGGCAGGCCCCAGGAGCGCATCAGCTCGTACGCCTCGCCCTGGGTGGGCGGCAGGTCACGGCCCTCCCAGGCGCCGAAACCGTGGACGATCATGCTGAGCGGGCGCTGGGCGGTGATCCGGGGGTCCTTCTGGCGGAGCGACCCGGCGGCGGCGTTGCGCGGGTTGGCGAACCGCTCGCGGCCCAGCGCGGCCATCGCCTCGTTGACCCGCTCGAACGCCTCGACGGGCAGGAACACCTCGCCGCGGACCTCCAGCAGCGACGGCCAGCCCTCGCCGGACAGCCGGTCGGGCACCGCGTCGATGGTGCGGATGTTGTTGGTGACGTCCTCGCCGGTGCGGCCGTCGCCCCGGGTCGCGCCGCGCACCAGCCGCCCGTCGCGGTAGACCAGCGCCACCGCCAGCCCGTCGATCTTCAGCTCGCACAGGTAGGAGGCCACGTCACCGGCCTCCTTGACCACCCGGTCGCCCCAGGCGAGCAGCTGGTCGTCGTTCATCGCGTTGTCGAGGCTCTGCATCCGCTCCAGGTGCTCGACGGTCGCGAAGTCGGTGGTGATCGGCGCGCCGACCTTCTGCGTCGGGGAGTCGGGGGTCACCAGCCCGGGGTGCCGCTCCTCGATCTCGCGCAGCTCGCGCATCATCGCGTCGTACTCGGCGTCGCTCAGCGTCGGCCGGTCGAGGACGTAGTACCGGTAGTTGGCCTCGTCGATCGCCTGGCTCAGCTCCGCGTGCCGCGCCGCCTCGTCCGGGCCGCCGGGAACACCATCACTCACGCTCATGACCCCATTGTCGCGCGTGACACCGACAGAATCCGGTTCCGCGTCACCGACCGTGACCACCGGCGAAGTGGATCTTTTCGGCGTGTCGCCCGAAAACCGAGCCCGCTTCTGTGCCTTTCCGCCATGGTCGCGGGCGAACGGATCTTGATTGGCTCGGTCGGGTCAGGCTCCCTCGCCAAGGAGATGGTCGTGATCTGGTCACGCAGAGTAAAAGCGATGGTCGGGGCGTGCGCCTCGGCCCCCGTCCTCGCTCTGACGCCCGCCCTCCCCTCGATCCCCTCGGCCCCCGCCGCCGCCGACACCGCCACGGTCGTGCAGGAGGTCCGCGTCAACGACCGCACCTTCGACTTCAAGGTCTCCTCGCCGTCGCTGGGCAGCCAGCAGAAGTGGGTGCGCCTGTACGTGCCCACCGGCTGGACGCCCGACGCCAGTACGACCCGGACGTATCCGACGCTGTGGATGCTCCACGGCGGCTTCGCCAACCACCACGCGTGGGAGGCCGAAGGTGAAGGCCGCCTCCGGGAGATGACCCAGGGCAAGGACGTCATCGTCGTGATGCCCGAGACGACGTTCTGCAGTTCGTACAGCAACTGGCGGAACGACGCGCACGGCGAGCCGCCGCAGTGGGAGAAGTACCTCATCGAGGACGTCGACCAGATCCTGCGCAGCCGGTACCACGCCAACGCCAACCGGGCCATCGGCGGCATCTCGATGGGCGGCATCGGCGCGTTCGGGCTGCCGCAGCGCAACCCGGGCTTCTTCAAGGCCGCCGCCTCCTACAGCGGCAACCTCGACCCGATGCACTTCCACCCGACCACGCAGGCCCAGGACGGCACCGCCCCCGAACCACGCGGCCTGGGCTGCACGGCGGCCGACGTCCCCTCGGCCCCGTGGGAGTGGGACAACACCTCCGGCCTGGTCCCGATCTGGGGCAGGGTCGACGACACGGTCGACCCCGATGGGGCGGGCCCCCGGCTCAGCGGCAGGGAGTACTGGAAGCGGCACACTCCCGTCGCCTGGCCGCAGGCCCTGAGCGGGATCCCGCTGTACATGGCCGCGGGCAACGACGGTGACGCCGGTGAGAAGAAGGTCCGGATCCAGGCGGACGCGATGCAGGCCGCGCTGACCGGGGCGGGCGTGCCGGTGACCTACAAGAAGACGGACACGCTGCCGGTGCCGAGCGGCTGGGACACCTGCAACGGCGGGCACAACTACGGTTGCTGGAACCCCGCCATCAAGGACTCGCTGAACATGCTGCTGGGCGCCATCGGCGCCTGACACGCGACCGGCCGCCGTCCCCGCGGGGGCGGCGGCCGGTCCGTTTCAGCGTTCGGGGGCCTCGTGCAGGGTGCGGGCCACCTCGCGGCACCGCTCCAGCGCGGTGCGAACGTAGCGGGGTGAGGCCCCGGCGAGACCGCAGGATGGGGTGATCACGGCCTGCGTGCCGAGGGTCGCCTCCGGGAAGCCCAGCCGCCGCCACAGCTGCCGGGCCGGGGCCGCGGTCGCCTGGAGCGCCGGAAGGTCGGTGTCGGTGCCCGGGATGACGCCCAGGAACAGCGCCACCCCCGCGTCGATCGTCTCCCCGATCTCGTCGTCGTCCCGCTGGGGAACGAGCCCGAGGTCGATCGAGATGCCCTTCGCGCCCGCGCGGCGGACCAGCCCGTACGGCACCCGCGAGCCGCAGCAGTGGACCAGCGGCCACGCCCCGGCGGCGTCGATCACCCGGCGCAGGCCGTCCTCGGCCACCGGCTCCTCGACCGCCGCCAGCCGCGCGAACCCGCTGGCGGTGGGGACGGTCCCGGCCAGCACGGCGGGCAGCGCGGGCTCGTCGAGCTGGAGCAGGATCCGGGCCCCGGGGACCCGCCGGACGACCTCGGCGACGTGCCGGGCCACACCCTCGGCGAGCGAGTCCACCAGGTCGCGGACGGCGCCCCGGTCCTTGAGGGCCCGGTCGCCGTGCCGCAGCTCGACGGAGGCCGCCAGCGTCCACGGCCCGCACACCTGGATCTTCAGCGGCCCCTCGTACGTCCCGGCCAGCTCCTCCAGCGCGTCGAGGTCGCGGGACAGGTGGTCGTGGGCGCGGCGCAGGTCACGGCCGGGCCGGTCGGCGAACCGCCACCCGGACGGCTGCAGCTC
This sequence comes from Thermomonospora sp., assembly GCA_036258615.1. Classification (GTDB taxonomy): domain Bacteria; phylum Actinomycetota; class Actinomycetes; order Streptosporangiales; family Streptosporangiaceae; genus Thermomonospora. Next base: position 13,114 of record DATADI010000177.1, read on the forward strand.
CACCGGCAGTTCCACCAGCAGCCCCGCCGTACGCCCCGCCAGGTCGGCCCCGGGACCCCGGCCGGGAAGCTCCGGCAGGTGCGGCAGCCCCGGCAGCTCGCCGAGCACCACCCGCAGCACCTCGGCCGGATCCCGGCCGGGATAGGAACCGACACCGGTCGCCGCCCCCGGCGACCACGGAAAGTCCTCGCTGTGCGCCACGTTCCCCCACTCTAGGGGGCGAGCAGCCCCGCGATCTTGTCGAGCCGCGCGAGGGTCGCGTCGGCCGGCTCGGTGGGCAGGTTGAACAGCACCTCGTCCACCCCGGCGGCGCGCAGGTCCTCGACGACCTCGGCCTTGGGCGGCACGCCGAAGACGGTCACCGGAATGCGGCGGCCCGCGCGCTCGGCCAGCTCGGCGATCTGCCCGGCGAGGTTCTCGGTGCCCCGGCCGAGGATGGGCATCCAGGCGTCGCCGAACTCGGCCACCCGGTCGAACGTCGTCGGCCCCGAACCTCCGACCAGCACCGGCGGGTGGGGGTCCTGCACCGGCTTGGGGTAGGAGAACACCGGGTCGAAGTCCACGAACTCGCCGTGGAACTCGGCCTGGTCCTTCGTCCACAGCTCCTTGATCGCCAGGACGCGCTCGCGCAGCAGCCGCATGCGGGTGCGCGGGTCGGTGCCGTGGTTGCGCATCTCCTCGCGGTTCCAGCCCGCCCCGACGCCGAACACCGCGCGCCCGTCGGAGACCCGGTCCAGGGAGGCGACCTCCTTGGCCAGGATGATCGGGTCACGCTGGATCACCAGCGCGATCCCGGTGCCGACCCGCAGCCGCGTGGTCGCCGTCGCGGCGGCCGACAGCGCCACGAACGGGTCGAAGGTGCGGTAGTACCACCGCGGCAGCTCCGGGCCGCCGGGCCAGGGGCTCTCCCGGGAGACGGGGATGTGGGTGTGCTCGGCCACGAACAGCGACGCGAACCCACGCTCCTCCAGCGCCCGCCCGAGCGCGGCCGGGCCGATGCCCTCATCGGTGACGAACGTCGACACTCCGAAATCCATGGAGCCGACCGTACCGTCGGCCCGTCAGGCGGGCACGCGCGAGGTCACCGCGATCGTCGCGGAGCCGAGGACCCGGTCGTCGTCGTACAGGACGGCGGCCTGGCCCTTGGCGACGCCGCGGGCCGGGGTGCCCAGGGTGATGCGGACACGGTCGCCGTCGGGCTCGGCCACGCAGTCGTACACCTCGCCGTGGGCGCGCAACTGCACCTGGCAGGCGATCGGGCCGGAGGGCTCGGGCGCGAGCCACACCGGCCGCTCCCCCACGATCTCGTGGACGTCGAGGGCCTCGCGGGGCCCGACCGTCACCGTGTTGGTCACCGGGGAGATGTCCAGCACGTAGCGGGGGCGGCCGTCGGGTGCGGGACGCCCGATGCGCAGGCCCTTGCGCTGGCCGACGGTGTAGGCGTAGGCGCCCTCGTGCTCGCCGACGACCTCGCCGGAGGTGTCGACGATGGGGCCGGGCGCGGTGCCGAGCCGCTCGGCCAGGAAACGGCGGGTGTCACCGTCGGAGATGAAGCAGATGTCGTGGCTGTCGGGCTTGTCGGCGACGGCGAGCCCGCGGCGCTCGGCCTCGGCGCGGATGTCGGCCTTGGTGGTGTCGCCGAGCGGGAACATCGCGTGCGCGAGCTGTTCGGGGGTGCACACGGCCAGCACGTACGACTGGTCCTTGGCCTCGTCCACGCCGCGCCGCAGCACCCCGCCGTCCAGCCGGGCGTAGTGGCCGGTGCACACGGCGTCGAAGCCCAGCGCCAGCGCCCGGTCCAGCAGCGCGGCGAACTTGATCTTCTCGTTGCAGCGCAGGCACGGGTTGGGGGTGCGGCCCGCCGCGTACTCCTCGACGAAGTCCTGCACGACGTCGCGGTCGAAGCGCTCGGCGAGGTCCCACACGTAGAACGGGATGCCGATCACGTCGGCGGCCCGCCGGGCGTCCCGGGAGTCCTCCAGGGTGCAGCAGCCCCGCGCCCCGGTCCGGTAGGACTTCGGGTTGCTCGACAGGGCCATGTGCACGCCCGTGACGTCGTGGCCGGCCTCGGCGGCGCGGGCGGCGGCCACCGCTGAGTCGACGCCGCCCGACATGGCGGCCAGAACGCGCAGTCTCATGACCGTTCAAGGCTACGCGCTTCCCGGCGGGACCGGCGCGGCCGGAACCGGCGAGACGTTGGACACGTCGGCGCGTGACCGGGGCGGACGGGCGCGGGCGCAATACGATTGGTCCTCTATGGGAATCTTCCGCCGCCCACGCGACACCCCGCGCCCGACCCCGTCCCCGGCGATCGTCGAGTTCTGGGACTGGTGGGCCGGGACCCGAGCGCGGATCGAGGCCGCGCTCGGCGACGAGCCGTCGGCCGACCTGCTCGAGGAGCTCTCGCTGCGGGTCCGCCGCATCCATCCCGAGCTGCAGTGGGAGCTGGGGCGCACCGAGGGCGGCGTCCCGTCGCTGACCGTGACCGGCGGGGGCGCCGCCGAGCTGCGCGGGCTCGCCGAGCGCTGGCTGCGGGCGGCGCCCCCGGACACCGCCGGATGGTCGCTGCACGCCGCCCGGCAGGCCGATCCGGAGATGCTCGGCCAGCGGCTCACCCTCGGCGACCACGAGTTCGACCTGGAGTACGTGCGGCTCGGGATGCGCGTCGACCACGCCCGTGCCCGGATCCACGTCGCGGCCTACCATCCGGACTTCCTGTTCGTGCCGGAGGAGGCGCAGGTCCAGGTGGCGCTGCACGTGCTGGAGTGGGCGCTGGGCGAGGACGACGTGGCCCGCTGGATCGGCGACGTCGGCGTCGCCGTGGAGAACCCGGTCGACTCGCTGCCCCCGGCCATGCTGCCCGCCGTGGTGGGGCAGGTCTCCGAGCCGTTCCGGGAGCCGACCTGGCTGTCGGGCGAGGGCCGCACGCCGCGCGGGCACCCGGCGATGCTGGGCGCGCGGTTCCCGCTGCACCGGCAGGACCACCCGCTGTGCGACCTGCACGTGGCGGTGTCGGTGCCGTACGCCCACGGCAATCCCGACCGCCTGCCGGTGGAGCCGTCGTCCTCGGCGCTGCGCGACCTGGAGAAGAAGCTGGACGACCTGGGTCCCGGCGCCGTGCTGGCCGTCCGGGAGACCGGTGACGGGCTGCGGGTGTTCCACCTGTACGCCGATCCCGACTCCGGGGTGCTGGCGCGGCTCGACCAGATCGCCGCGAGCTGGCCGGAGGGCAAGGCCAAGGTCGCCTCCACCCCCGACCCGGGATGGCGGGCCCTGGCGCCCTACCAGCCCTGACCCCGGACGGTCTCGATCCGCCGCCAGCGGGCCTCGCAGAACGCGTACACGCCGTAGGTGACCAGGCCGAGGGCGACGGCGACGAGCGCCCACGGCCCGGCGGGCGTGCCGGCGAACTCGCGGAGCGTGCCGTCCAGGCCCTTGGCCTTGCCGGCGTCGAAGGTGACGGCCGCGTGGACGAGGAAGACGCCCACGGCGCCGAAGACGATCCCGCGGGCGCTGCGGCCCACGACGCCCAGCGCCTTGACGGCGGTACGGGTCCGGGGGCTCATCCGGCCGGTGTCGAGTTCCTCCAGGAACTTGCGCCGCAGGGCGTTGACGATGTTGCCGAGGCCCCAGGCGACGAAGCCGACGCCGACGGCCAGCACCAGCCACCGGCCCCCGGGTTCGGCCATCGCCCGCGCGGTGAACTCCTTGGACTGCTCGTCGCTGGAGGAGGTGCCCCGGCCCAGGATGAACGCCAGGATCGCCAGGCAGCTCACGGTGTAGAAGACACCGCGGCCGAACGACGCGAGCCGTTTGGTGGCCTTGTGCCCGTCGGGCACCGGCTGCCCGTACGCGCTCTCGGCGAAGCGCCACAGGGCCAGCCCGGCGAACCCCACGACCAGCAGCCACAGCGCGACCGCGCCGCCGGGCCCCTCGGCGACGGTGTGCAGCGCGCCGCTCTTGTCGGCCTCCTCGCCGCCGTCGCCGAGCCCGATCCGCACGGCCAGCCAGCCGATGAGCAGGTACACCACGCCCTTGGCCGCCAGCCCGCCCCGGCTCAGCCGGTGGAACAGCCGGTGTCCCGCCGCCTTCCTGCCCGCCCTGTCCACCTCACCGCGGGCCACGCCCACCGCCATCTCGGCCTCCCTTCGTCCGGGATGCCAGGCTGCCCGGTGGGGCGAAGGTCAAACGGAGGTCAAGACAGCCCGGCGCGGCGGGCGCGTTCGACCACCGGCCCGATCGCCTCGGCGAGGGCGGTGACGTCGGCCTCGGTGGAGGTGTGGCCGAGGGTGAACCGCAGGGAGCCGCGCGCCCGTTCGGGTGTGGCGCCCATGGCCAGCAGCACGTGGCTGGGCTGGGTGACCCCGGCGGAGCAGGCCGAACCGGTGGAGCACTCGATGCCCCGGGCGTCCAGCAGCATCAGCAGCGCGTCGCCCTCGCAGCCGGGGAACGACAGGTGCGCGTTGCCGGGGAGCCGGTGGACCGGGTCGCCGTTGAGGACGACGTCGGGGACGGCCTCCCGGACCCGGGCGATCAGCGCGTCGCGCAGCGCGGCGAGGCGGCGGGCCTGCTCCTCGCGGCGGGCGACGGCGACCTGGACGGCGGCGGCCATCCCGGCGATGGCCGGGGTCGCCAGGGTGCCGGACCGCACGTCGCGTTCCTGCCCGCCGCCGTGCAGGACGGGCACCGGGTCGGTGCCCTTGGCCAGCAGCAGCACGCCCACCCCGAGCGGGCCGCCGAGCTTGTGGCCCGACAGGGTGAGGGCGTGCGCCCCGGAGGCGGCGAACGCGACCGGGAGCTGCCCGGCGGCCTGTACCGCGTCGGTGTGGAAGGGGACGCCGCGCTCGCGGGCGACGGCGGCCAGCTCGGCGACCGGCTGGACGGTGCCCACCTCGTTGTTGGCCCACATCACCGTGACGAGCGCCACGTCGCCGCCGTCGCCGACCATCTCGCGGACGACGGCGGGGTCGACGCGGCCCCGCCCGTCCACCGGGATCCACTCCACCTTCGCGCCCTGGTGGTCGGCCAGCCAGCGCACCGCGTCCAGCACGGCGTGGTGCTCGACGGCGGCGGCCAGCACCCGGACCCGGGCGGGATCGGCGGCGCGGCGGGCCCAGTAGATGCCCTTGACGGCCAGGTTGTCGGCCTCGGTGCCGCCTCCGGTGAAGATCACCTCGCTGGGCCGGGCGTCGAACGACTCGGCGATGATCTCGCGGGACTCCTCCACGACCCGGCGCGCCCGGCGGCCCACCGCGTGCAGGGAGGAGGGGTTGCCGAGCCGTCCCAGCTCGGCCGTCATGGCCTCGACGGCCTCCGGGAGCATGGGGGTGGTCGCGGCATGGTCGAGGTAGGTCACCACGCCGTCCACAGTAACCGCGCGGGGCCGGCCGGCGCGCTCCCGGGCTTGCTACTGTACCGTCCGGACGGTATAGTAGCCGTCGTGAAACGCGAGGCCCTCCTGGACGCCGCCGAGTGCGTGCTCTTCGAGCACGGCACCCAGGCGCTGACGCTGGCCGCCGTCGCCGAGCGCGCCGGGGTCAGCAAGGGCGGGCTGCTCTACCACTTCCCCACCAAGGAAGCCCTGATCAAGGGCATGGTCACCCGGGTCATCGAGGAGTTCGACGAGCGGGTGGCGTCGTTCGACGACGGGTCGCCCGGGGGCTACACCCGCGCCTACGTCGAGGCCACCTTCGAGGTGCTGGCCGGCAGCGAGGCCGCCCGCACCCGGCGGCGCTGGTCGGTCATCACGGCCGCCGCCGCCGACCCCGAGCTGATCGCGCCGCTGCGTGAGGCGATGGCCCGCTGGCACCGGATCGACCCCGGCCGGGAGACCGACCCGGTCACCGCCGCGGTGGTCCGGCTGGCCGCCGAGGGCCTGTGGGAAGTGATCAGTCACGCACCGGACGCGTTCGACGCCGAGCAGTGCGCCGCGCTGCGACGACGGCTGCTCGCCCTCGTCGCCCCGTAGCCGTCCGGTCCGTCCCCTCCCGACGTCGGTGCCGCTCCGCGGCCCGGCGTTCTTCGTGTCCACGTCCGTGTTCGTCGTCCGCGTCCGGGGCTCCCCCGGCCGATCTCTTGGAAGGGAGTGACTCATGCTGTTCCGGGCCCGCCTGGGAACGTTCCTGACCTTCGCCCTCGGCGGTCTGCTGTGCGGGGTGTGGGTGGCCCGCATGCCCGCCCTCACCGACAAGTACGGGATCGGCCCGGGTGCCGCCGGGATGGTGCTGCTGGTCTGGGGCGTGGCGGCGCTGGTCGCCATGCAGGGGCTGCGCGGGGTGATCGCCCGCGCGGGCAGCCGCGCGGTGCTGCGGATCTCGGTGCCGCTGGCCGCCGGAACCGCCGCGCTGGTCGCGCTGGCCCCCACCTATCCGCTGCTGCTGGTGGCCATCGCGCTGTTCGGCATGGCCTTCGGGGTCATGGACGTGGCGATGAACGCCCAGGCCAGCGTGGTCGAACGGGCGCACCGGCGACCGCTGATGAGCGGCATGCACGCCGGGTGGTGCGTCGGCGCCATGACCGGCGGGCTGGCCGGGGCCGCGACCGCGTTCGCGGGCCTGTCGTTCACCCAGTCGGTCTTCACCGTGGCGGCGGTCGCGCTGCCCGCCGCCTTCGCGCTGGGCCGCACCTACCTGCCGGACGCGCCCGCCGCCACGACCCACGGGGGCCGGGCCGCCGCGCGCGGACGGCTGCCGCTGGCGGTGTACGTGATCGGCGCGCTGACGTTCGTGGCCTTCATGGCCGAGGGCGCGGTCGCGGACTGGAGCGGGCTGCTGCTGCGTGAGGAGATGCACACCGCCGAGTGGGTGGCCGCGCTGGGGTACCCGCTGTTCGAGTCCGCCATGCTCGCCGGGCGGCTGGTCGGCGACCGGCTGCGCACCCTGGTGGGCACCCGCCGCCTGCTGGTGGGCGCGGGCCTGGGCACCGCCGCCGGCGCGGCCGTGGTGCTGGCCGCCCCGACGGTGCCGGTGGCGCTGGCGGGCTTCTTCCTGACCGGGCTGATGGTCTGCACCATCGTCCCCACCATGATCTCGCTGGCCGGGACCGCCGCCCCCGGGCGGTCGGCCGCCTCGGTCGCCCAGGTCGGCGCGATGGGGTACGGCGGGCTGCTGCTCGGCCCGGTGGTCATCGGCTTCCTCGCCGAGGCGACCTCCCTGCGCCTGGGCATGGGGATCATCGTGCTGCTGGCCCTGCTCATCGCGGTCGGCGCCCGGCTGATGCCCCTGGCCTCCGACACCGACCTGGCGAGCCACGCCCTCGCCGAGGCGCGCTCCGACGCCACGTCGACCGAACCGGCCATGGCGGCCTAGCGGCCCCGCCCGGGAACGCCCGCCTACCGCCGCTGCGCCGGAAGGCTCAGCAGGAGGCGGGCGGCCCTGGCCGGGCCCAGATCGGCGGCCAGGGCCCGGGCCAGGAGCAGGCGGGGGCGGCGGAGCGGGGGGCCCTGGCCGGGGGCGAAGCGTTCTCGTTCCAGGGCCGCCGCGACCTCCGCGGTGCGGGGGCCGAGGTCGGCCAGTCGGGTACGTAGTTCGCCGAGTGTCGTACCGGGGGTGACCGGGGCGCCGGTGCGGCGGGCGAGGCGTTCCAGGAGACGGTCCACACGGTCGTGGCGGGGGCCGCGGGGGCCGCGCCCGCCCCGGCGGACGGTCATGAACAGGGCGACCGCCAGCATCGAGCCGAGTGCCACGCTCGGCACCAGGGCCGAGCCCTCCCGCCGGTCGGCGGAGGTGTTCCGGGCGAACGGGTCGAGGCTGGGGTCGATCATGGCGTCGGCGGCGGCCGGGGTCGGGTTGAAGGGCACCCAGCCGATGCCGGAGAAGTAGACCTCGATCCAGGCGTGCGCGTCGGCGTCGCGGACGATGTAGCGGCCGTCCTCCTCGCGGCCGGTCGCGAACCCGGCCACCACCCGTGCCGGGACGCCCGACAGCCGCAGCAGCAGCGCCGCCGCCCCCGCGAAGTGCTGGCAGTAGCCGGTGCGGGTGCGCATCAGGAAGTCCAGCAGCGGCAGCCGGGAGGTGCGCTCGACGTCGGTGTCGTACCGGAACCGGCCGCCCTCGGTGAGGTAGCGCTGGACCCGCTCGACGACCTCGTACTGGGTGCGGGCCCCCGCCGACAGCGACTGCGCCAGATCGGCGACCTCGCTGAACCAGCCGTACCGCAGGGAGGCGCGCGCGCCGTCGGACGCCTCGGGCGGGGCGCCGAACGCGCCGGGCCTGCTGCCGAGCCACTCGCCGCCCCAGCGTTCCCGGATGCGGGTGTAGTCCTCGACGGCCTCGTCCTCGGGATCCAGCGGCGGGGCGGCCCGCAGTTCCTCGGGGGTCGCGGTCACGAGGTTGGCCCGCAGCCGGTAGGTGTCGCCCGTCCTGGGCATCGGCGTCACCCGCCACGCGTCACCGGTCCCCCGGCTGACCCGGCCGTCGGCCTGGACGCTGACGACCTCGCCGGGCGCGACCACCATGTCGTTGCGCAGCCCGCGTACCTGGACCTCGACGTCGACCGTACGGGCGGCGGGCTCGGGCAGGCGGCGGCGGTCGAACCCGCTGCCGACCTCCCAGCCGCGCCAGCCGAACCGTTCCAGCACCTGCATGCGCCACAGGGCGGGCTGCGGGGCGGTGACCTCCAGCATGGTGGCCCCGGTACGACGGCCGCTCAGCGGGCCGTAGGTCTGCGCGGTGTCCAGCGTGCTGAACTGGGGCTCGCGGTCGACCATCTCGTCGATCGCGAACCACTGGTCGCGGGGGCCCACCGCCTGCGCCAGGGCGGTGGCGGCCAGCGCGGCGACCACCCCCAACGCCACCAGCGGCCCCGCGGCGGTGGCCCGGCGCGGCGCGAACCACAGCGCCACCGCGAGCACCACCGCGGCACCCTGCCAGGACACCTCGTCGGTCTGCCGTACCGCCACCGCGACCACCCACGGCACCAGGACGAGCGTGAACGCGGGCACCGCCCGCAGCGCCGAGGTGGGGGCCGACACCGCCAGGCCCGCCGCCGCCAGCCACAGCAGGCCCACCAGCAGCAGCCACACCGCGCCCGGCCAGGGATCGCCGTCCGCGTGCCCGGGGCCCAGGGCCGACAGCCGGTCCAGCCCGTCCGACAGCGACAGCGCCGTCTCTTCCCAGCGGCCCGGCCACAGGCGGTCCGGCGGGACACCGGCCGCCAGCACGGCCACCACGGGCCAGGTCAGCAGCAGCACGCCCACCAGCCGGACGGCCCGCCGCCCCCACGCCAGCACCACGGCGGCGGCGACGGCGACCACCCAGGCCCACAGCACCGTCCCGCCGAGCAGCGTGGACCAGGCGCCCATCGCGGCCCCGGCCGCCACCAGCAGCCCCACGGCCCGGATCACCGCGCCACCTCCCCGGCCGTACGCGCGAGAGGTCCGGACGGCACCACGTCGGGCGGCAGCGGCGGGGGCTCCGGCCCCAGGGGGCGGTCCGGCGGGTAGCGGATGACCGTCAGCGGCCCGCCCGTCCGGGCGGGGGTGGCGGCCGGGCGGGCGTCCAGCAGCGCCAGCCGCCGGTGCAGCGCGCGCCACGACTCCTCGTCGGCCACGGACGCCGGGGTGGCGTCGCCCGGCAGCAGCACGGCGCAGCCGCCGTCGCGGGACAGGCGCAGCACCTCCCCGGCGGTCACCCGGGCCACCCAGTCGACCGCGCGCGGGTCGGCGTCGCCGGAGGTGTCGACCACCACCAGCGGCAGCCCGGCGGGCGGCGGGGCGAGCCGCCGTTCGTGCAGGCCCCGGCCGCGCGCCAGGGACAGCCAGTGGATCCGGCTGACCGGCGTGCCCGGCACGTAGGGGCGCAGCCCGTCGGGCTCGGTGTGCTCGGTGGCGCGGCCCTGCGACGGCGGCGCGTGGGCCCCGCCCTCGGGCACGGGCAGCACCAGGATCTCCTCCGGCTCCCCCACCCGGACGTGGGCCCGGAAGATGCCGAGGGAGTCGCTGATCCGCAGGCGCGACGGCTCGACCCGGAAGGCCCCGCGCCGTTCGACGGGCAGTTCCACGCCGCCGCCGCGCTCGTCCAGCGGCGCCCAGGCCCGCCGCCCGACCCGCACGTGGACGCGGACCGGCAGGCCGCGCGGCGGCGTGAGGTCGAACCGCAGGCGCAGCGGCCGGTCCTCGGTGATCTCCCGTTCCACGACCAGCCGGTCGGCGCGCAGCCGCAGCCGGGCCGCCAGCACGCTGACGGCGGCCCCGGCCACCATGACGACGATGCCGGCGGACAGCGCGAACAGCGCCAGCGAGGGCAGCGCGCCCGCCGCGAACGCCAGCGCCCCGGCGCACACCAGCCAGGCCAGGCCCCTCATCGGCGGGTCAGCGGGCCCGGACGCGGCTCAGGACGTCCTCGACGACCTCCGCCTGGGTGCCGGGCGAGCCCGTCCCGGCGGGCTGGATCCGGTGGGTGAGCACGGGCCGGGCCACCGCCTGCACGTCGTCCGGCAGCACGAACGCCCGCCCGTGCAGCGCCGCCACCGCGCGG
>DATADI010000178.1:0-4726 GCA_036258615.1 Thermomonospora sp.
CGGTGGCCGCCACCGCCACGCCCTTCGCCACCGCCGCCTTCGTGCCTCCGCCCTTGGCGGCCGTTGCGGGCTCCGGCCCGGAGCCGCCCGGCGCGAGCCCGGCGGCGGCCAGCGGGAACAGCGACGCGAGCCCCGAGGCCGCCACCGCCAGCGCCCGCAGCCCCCGGTCCTCCCACTCGGGGCCGTACGCGGCGGTCGCGGCGTCCTCCAACTCGGCCGCGAACGCCGCCGCCTCGGCGGGACGGTCGGCGAGGTCCTTCGCCAGCCCCCGGGCGACCAGAGGGCGCAACGCCTCGGGCACCTGCTCCACCGGGACCGTTCCGTTGAGGTGACCGTTCATGACGGCCGCGCGGTTGTCGGCCGGGTACGGCCGCCGGCCCGTAACGCACTCGAAGAACACGCAGGTCGCCGCGTACACGTCGGTGGCGGGCACGGCGGGCTCCCCGCGCCACTGCTCGGGCGCCATGTAGTGCGGGGTTCCCGCCCGGGACCCCTCGCCGGCGGGCACCGCGACGCCGAAGTCGATGAGCTTGCTGAGCCCGTCCGCCCGGACCACCACGTTCGCGGGCTTGTAGTCGCGGTGCACGACACCGACCGCGTGGGCGGCGGCGAGGCCGGTCAGCGAGCCCTTCAGGACCAGCAGCGCCGCCTCCGGCTCCAGGGACCCGTACCTGGCGAGGATCGCCTTGAGCGGGACGCCGTCCACGGCCTCCATGACGATCGCCGTGCCGTGCTCGCTCTCGACCAGCCGGTAGAGCCTGGCCACGTACGGGTTCTGGATCCGGCCCAGCATCCGGGCCTCCCGCCGCAGCGACTCCGGCGCCCCGTACACGTACTTGATGGCCACCGGGGTGCGCGAGGGGTCGTGCAGGGCGAGGACCACCCGGCCCTGGCCGCCGCGTCCCAGCTCGCGCACCTCGACGAACCCCGTCACGCCCCAGCCGTCCACGCGCCCTCCCACCCGGATCGTTCGCCCTGCTCCGACGCGTGGTCGGCGGGCGGTGTTCTCGGCGGCCCGCACAGGCCCGGTCCGCAGACCGGATATCGGTCATCCCAAAAAGACACCAGGTCCGAAAGGGGACGTTTCCGGTCGCCCGGAGGCCAGCGGTTCCGATCCGTGAGTGATCTTGTGTGATGACTGATGTCCATGTGATACTCCGGATAGCTATACGTGCCATTCGTCCTGAACGTCCTGGTTATTCGGTATTCGCCCACAGTCGCACTCATTCCGCACCACCGTCCTGGAGACGTGGAGAGAGAGCCGGTGATGACGAGCACGGTCGAGAGCACGACACGGGGACCGCACCGGGTGCCGCTGCGGCGGCTGCTGTCGGTGGCGCGCCGGGAGGGGGCGCTCGCCGCCCTGGAGGACGTCGGCCGGTCCGCCGAGGGCGCGCTCACCCGGGTCAGCCTGGGGCCGTTCCGGCCGTACCTGGTCACCCATCCGGCCCACCTGGAGCACATCCTGCGCGGCAACGCGGGCAACTACCCGCGCGGCGCGATGATGTGGAAGGCGTTCTCCCGGCTCACCGGCGAGGGCATCGCCGGGGAGGGCCCCGCCTGGGAGGCCAGCCGCGCCATCCTGGCGCCCGCGTTCTCCGGCCAGTACGTCAGCCAGATCACCGACCAGATGGCCGACGCCGTCGGGGCCGCCGTCGACGACCTGGCGGCACGGGCGGCGCACGGGCCCGTCGACACCGGCGTGGAGATGACCCGCGTCGTGCAGCGCGTGGTCAACCTGGTGTTCTTCGGCAACCGCATCCCGCCCGAGGACGGCGACCGGCTCGGCGCGGCGATCTCCACCGCCATGGGCAGCTTCATGTGGCGGATGGCGATGCCGTTCGTCCCGCACGCGATCCCGATGCCCGGCGACCGCCGCTTCCACGCCGCCACCCGCACCGTGGACGAGATCCTCGGGCCGATCGTCGCCGAGTCCCGCCGCCGCCCGGCCGGAGACCAGGACGTCGTCGCGCGGCTGCTGCGCGGCACCGGCGCCGACGGGAGCCCGCTCACCGACGAGCAGGTCCGCGACGACATCGTGGGGCTGTTCGTGGCGGGCTCGGAGTCCAGCGCCGTGGCCCTGACCTGGCTGTGGGTCGCGCTGGACGCCCACCCCGACGTCGCGGCCCGCCTCTACGACGAGGTCGACCGGGTCGTCGGCGACGGCCCGCCCCGCCGCGAGCACGTCCGCCGCCTCACCTACACCCGCATGGTGATCCAGGAGGTGCTGCGGCTGTACTCGGTCGGCTGGGCCGTGCCGCGCATGGCCACCGCCGACGACGTCATCGACGGCGTGCACATCCGGGCCGGGTCCACCCTCGTCCTCAGCCCGTACCTCACCCACCGGATCCCCGGCGTCTGGGAGGACCCGTACCGCTTCGACCCCGAGCGCTTCACCCCCGAGCGGGTCAAGGCGCGGGTCCGCGAGCACGGCCGGTTCGCCTACCTGCCGTTCGGGCTCGGCGTCCACGAATGCCTGGGCCAGCATTTCTTCGAGGTCGAGGCGGCGCTGATCGTGGCGTCCATCGTGGCGCGGCTGCGGCCCGCCCTGGCCACCGACGGGCCCGTCGAACCGCAGCTGGCGCTGACGATGCGGCCCCGTGGTCCGGTGCTGTTCACCTTCGCGCCGAAGCCCCCGGAAACGTGGGACAAATCCGCCTGACGTGAGCCGTCCGACAGTGTCCGTATTCCACGGAGAATACCGATTCGCCGTTGCTAGGGTGCTGCGGTGCGGCCGAGCCGCGACCGATGTCCAGGCCCCCGGCTGTGACGGGTTGACTCCGAGGAAACACCGATGCTGCGCCGACTCCGCCAGTGGAGCTTGAAGTCCAAGATCACCGCGATGCTGGTGTCCCTGGGACTGCTGTGGGCGTTCGCCGCCTGGGTGACGTCCCGGGAGGGGCTGAACCTGCTGGTCGTGGCCCGGCTGGACGACCGGGTCGGCCGCCCGGCCGCCGAACTGGTCACCGAGTTGCAGGCCGAGCGGCGGCTGTCGCTGGTCCGGCTCGCCGACCCGCGCCGGTCCGGTGAGCTGGAGGAGCAGCGGCGCCGCTCCGACGTGGCGATCACCCGGTTCCGCGAGTCGGCCGTCGGCGTGTGGGGCGCCGGGGACGACCTGCGCTCCCACATCGACGACACGGTCCGGCAGCTCGCCACGCTCGGCGACGGCCGCCGCGCCATCGACGAGGGCCGCATCGGCCGGATCGCCGCGACCCAGCCGTTCAACCGGATCATCGACGCCGCGTTCGCCGTGAACGAGGCCAACGCGGTCGCCGTCGACGACAAGGACATCGCCCAGGACGCCGCCGACCTGGTGGCCCTGCTGCGCGCCCGCGAGGTGATGGCCCGCGAGGACGCCCTGATCAGCGGCGTGCTCACCGCGGGCCGGTTCGCCACCGGCGAGCACGCCCAGTTCACCGGCATGGTGCACACCCAGCGCTACCTGCGCGGCGAGGTCGTCAACGCGCTGCCGCCGGGCGTCCGCGCCGACTACCACACCCTGGTCCGCGGGCCGGAGTTCACCCGGCTGAGCGCGCTGGAGGACCAGGTGGTCGCGCGGGGCCGCAGCGGCACCCGCCCGCCGGTGACCGCGGCCCAGTGGCAGCAGGCCGCGGCGCCCGTCCTCGACCGGCTGGAGCGGATGGTGCTGGACGGCGGTGACGAGATCGTCGAGCAGTCCCGCCCGATGGCCCTGGGCGTCATCCTCCGGCTGGTGCTGGCCGGGGGCCTGGGCCTGGTCGCGCTGGTCGCCTCCATCCTGGTCTCCATCAGCACCCTGCGCGCCCTGGTGCGGCAGCTGGAGAAGCTGCGCGGCGCCGCGACCGAGCTGGCCACCGAGCGGCTGCCCAGCGTGGTCGAGCGCATCGGGCGCGGCGAGAAGGTCGACATCGCCGCCGAGGCCCCCGCCCTGCAGTTCGGCGACGACGAGATCGGCCAGGTGGGCAAGGCGTTCAACCTCGCCCAGGAGACCGCCGTCAAGGCCGCCGTGCAGCAGGCGGAGCTGCGGTCCGGGTTCCGGCAGGTGCTGGTGTCGCGAGCCCGCCGCACCCAGTCGCTGGTGCTCCAGCTGCTCAAGCAGATCGACGCCATGGAGCGCCGCGAGGACCTCAGCGAGGCCGACGTCGAGGCCCTGTACCGCATCGACCACCTCGCGGCCCGGATGCGCCGCTACTCCGAGAACCTCATCCAGCTCTCCGGCGAGACGCCGTCCCGCCAGTTCCGCAACCCGGTGCCGATGATCGACGTGGTGCGCGGCGCGATGAGCGAGATCGAGGGCTACCAGCGGGTGGACCTCAACACCCTCGACCTCACCGGGCCCCGGCTGGCGGGCCGCGCCTACCTGGACGTCGTGCGGGTGCTGGCCGAGCTGATGGAGAACGGCCTGCGGTTCTCCAACGCCGACGTCATCGTCAGCGGCCAGCAGGTCACCAACGGCTACGCCATCGAGATCATCGACAAGGGCCTGGGCATGTCCGACGACCGCCTCAAGGAGGCCAACGCGCGGCTGCGCGAGCGCCCGGCGTTCGACCTGGCCCCCGTCGACCAGCTCGGGTTCTTCATCATCGGCATGCACGCCAGCCGCCACAACGTCACGGTGTCGCTCCAGCGGTCGGCGTACGGGGGGATCACCGCCGTGGTCCTGCTGCCGCACGACATCCTGGTCTCCGAGGACACGGCGGTCACCACCGACGGCACCCCGGCGGTCCAGGGCGCCGAGCGGGCCGTC
>DATADI010000179.1:0-6657 GCA_036258615.1 Thermomonospora sp.
CTGCCCGGCCAGCCGCTCGTGGCCGCCGTCCCCGTCTCGCTGCGGCGGCGCGCCGCCGGGCGCGACGGCCGCACCGGGGGCGGCAACCAGGTGTCCGCCATGGTGGCGCCGCTGGCCACCCACCTGGACGACCCGGCCGAACGGTTCGCCACGGTGCGCGGCGACATGGCCGCCGCCAAGCGCCGCTTCGCGCAGACCTCCGGCACCTGGCTGGAGGGGCTCAGCGAGCTGCTGCCCGCCCCGCTGGCCGGGCCGCTGCTGCGGTTCGCCCTGCAGAACGTGCCGGGCGAGCACGTCCGCCCGATCAACCTGATGGTCTCGAACGTCCCGGGGCCGGACTTCCCGCTGTACCTGTGCGGGGCGCGCGTCCTGGGCTACTTCCCGATCTCGGTGATCACCGACCTGACCGGCGGGCTCAACATCACCGTCCTGTCGTACGACGGCCGTCTGGACATCGGCATCGTCACCTGCCGCACGATGATCCCGGACCCCTGGGAGCTGATCGACTACCTGGACGACGCGCTCGACGAGCTGAAGGGCCTACTGGACTAGCAGCGCGGCGCGGTGCCGCCAGGCGAGTTCGAGGGCGGCGGCGCCGGCGGGCTGCATCGGGTGACGCGGCCTGCCGTCGAACGGCGCCGTCATGACGCGGCCCTCGGCGTTGACGTCCACGCGTGCGCCGAACAGGTCGGCGAACACGTCGTCGTCGACGACCACGGCCGTGAGCAGGTCCACCGCCATCGTCAGCGGATCGACGCCGAGCCCGAGACAGTAGGCGCGCACCCCGTCGCCCGACATCCGCCGAAAGAACGGCCACGTGTCATAGGCGAACCCCGCGCCGTACTCCTCAGAGCCCCCGAGGAACTCCTCGTGGTACTCCCGCACCATGCACCGCCACAGGTCCAGCTCGCCGGGATCGTCCTCCACGGCGGGCTGGAAGACCCCCACGGGCATCACCTGGTACAGCCCTCCGGCGTGCGCGACCTTCGCCGGATCACGCCAGTGCAGCACCACGTCACGGGCCCGCCGCCGGATCGTCACGGTGGTGACCGCCGTCAGCGCCACCCGTCTCGGCAGGTCGCACGGATCGCCGACCGCCGCGCGCAGGGGCAGCCCCGCGACCTCGGCGGCCAGCTCGTGGGCCACGGCCTCGCCGACGTCCACCCCGGCGAAGTAGTGGCCCTCGGCGTAGTCGAGAGCGGGGTCGTCCCCGCGCAGGCCGGCGGCGAGGAGCCGGTACGCGGGCCGGTCCTCGAACACCGTGGGCCGCGCCAGCGCCCCCATGGCCTGGCTGTACGACCCGTACCCCTCGGGCAGCCGGGCCTGCGCGCCCGTGACGACGGGCGGCACAGCGTTCTCCGTCCAGCGCACGGCGACCCGCGCCAGCGGCACCGGCTCGGCGGGGATCCACTCCGGGCGGCACAGCAACGACGTGGAGCCGACCCGGACGGCGTCGGGATACAGGCCGCTCGCGCGCTCGCCGAGGGCGGCACGGCGTTCGTTGAGCACGGCGCGTTCCTCGCGCCAGCGCCGTTCGTCAGGACGCGTCATGGCTCCAGGGGTCGCGACGGCGCCGGGGTGCGGGTCCCCGGTGCCGTCGCGGCGGTCGGACTCAGAAGTTGATCATGTGCCCGGCCAGGCCGTGGATCGCCTCCTTGACGGCCTCGCCCAGCGTCGGGTGGGCGTGCACGTTGCGGGCGACCTCGTGCACCGTGAGGTCCCACTGCTGGGCCAGGGTCAGCTCCGGCAGCAGCTCGGTGACGTCCGGGCCGATCAGGTGGGCGCCGAGTAGCTCCCCGTACTTGCGGTCGCTGATGATCTTGACGAACCCGTTGGGGTCGCCCAGGCCGTGCGACTTGCCGTTCGCGGTGAACGGGAACTTCGCCACGTTGACGTCGAAGCCCTGCTCCTTCGCCTGCGCCTCGGTCCAGCCGAAGCTGGCGATCTGCGGCTGGCAGTACGTGGCGCGCGGGATCATCACGTAGTCGAGTTCCATGGTCTCGGCGTCCGCGATGGTCTCGGCGGCGACGATGCCCATCGCCTCGGCCGCGTGCGCGAGCATCAGCTTGGCGGTGACGTCCCCGATCGCGAAGATGTGCGGCACGCTGGTGCGGCAGCGGCCGTCCACGTCGATCGCGCCCCGGTCGGTGAGCCGGACGCCGGTCTTCTCCAGCCCGTAGCCGTCGACGTTCGGCGCGAACCCGATCGCCTGGAGCACCTTGTCGGCCTCCAGCACCTGCTGCGCCCCGTCCTTGCCGGTGACGGTCACCTTCACCGTGTCGCCGGAGTCGTCGATGCCCTCGACCCGGGTGGAGGTCAGCACGTCGATGCCGAGCTTGCGGTAGCGGCGCGCCAGCTCCTTGGAGACCTCGGCGTCCTCGGTGGGCACCATCCGGTCCAGGAACTCCACGATGGTGACCTTGACGCCGTAGTTGTGCAGCACGTACGCGAACTCGACGCCGATCGCGCCCGCCCCGGCGATGATGATGCTCTCCGGCAGCGCCTCGCTGAGGATCTGCTCCTCGTAGGTGACGACCCGGTCCGACAGGGAGGTCCCCGGCAGCAGCCTGGCGTGCGCGCCCGTGGCGATGATGCAGTGGCCGAACGTGACCGTCTGCGGCTCGCCGTCCGACGACTCCACCCGCAGCGTGTTCGGGTCGGTGAACACGCCCCGCCCGCTGAACTCGGTGATGCCGTTCTTCTTCATCAGGTAGTGGACGCCCTTGACCCGGCCGTCCGCCACCGTGCGGCTGCGCTGGAACGCGGCGCCGTAGTCGAACCGGACCTCGCCGTCCGCCTGGATGCCGAACAGCTCACGCTCCTTGGTGAAGATGTGCGCCAGCTCGGCGTTGCGCAGCAGGGCCTTGGACGGGATGCAGCCGACGTTCAGGCAGACGCCGCCCCAGTAACGTTCCTCGATGATCGCCGTCTTGAGCCCGAGCTGTGCCGACCGGATCGCGGCGACATAACCACCCGGACCCGCGCCCAGGACCACGACGTCAAAGTGTGTGCTCATTCTCTGGACGATATTCGCCCGGGACGGCCCACCGCATCCCGGCCGGGCCCGGACCGCCGCGTGCGGCCCGCCGGGACGGCGGACCGCACCCCCGCCGCCGCTACAGGCGGATCTCCAGCGTGCAGCACTTCGGGCCGCCGCCCGCCTTGCGCAGCTCCGACAGGTCCACCGGGACGGGCTCGTACCCCCGGGCGCGCAGGGTGGCGATCAGCCCGGTCGCCTCGGCGTTGATCACCACGTTGCGGCCGTCGCACACCGCGTTGAGGCCCAGCACCACCGCGTCGGCCTCGTCGGCGATCACCGCGTGCGGGAACAGCCGCTCCAGCACCGCCCGGCTGCCGGGGGAGAACGCGCCGGGGTAGTAGGCCACGTTGTCGCCGCCGAGCGGGAACAGCGCCGTGTCCAGGTGGTAGAACCGCGGGTCCACCAGCCGCAGCGTGACGACCGGGCGGCCGAGGTACTCCTGGGCCTCCTGGTGCGCGGCGATCTCGGTGCGGAAGCCGGTCCCCGCCAGGATCACGTGGTCCAGGGTGAGGAAGTCGCCCTCGCCCTCGTTCACGTGGGACGGTTCCAGCACGTCGGTGAAGCCGTTGCGCCGGAACCACGCGGCGTACGCGGGGCCCTCCGCCCGCCGCTCGGCGTGGGCGAACCGGGCCCCGTACACCCGGCCGCCGACCACGAGCGCGCCGTTGGCGGCGAACACCATGTCGGGCAGGCCCTCGATCGGCTCGATCAGGCTGACCTCGTGACCGAGGGTGAGGTACGCGGCGCGCAGCGCCTCCCACTGCGCCACCGCCCGGTCCCGGTCGGCCCCGGCGGCGGGGTCCATCCACGGGTTGATCGCGTAGGTGACGGCGAAGTGCTCGGGGCGGCACATGAGGAAGCGCCGCACGCGCTTCTCGGGGGCCGCCACCTGCGTCGATGTCGTCGGCTCCATTGCCGGCGAGACGGTCATGCGGGCTCCTGTCCAGTACATAGGGGTTGCGAAGCGAAAGCCTAGGAACCCGCATCTCCGCACCCAAGACTCCGCCCATGCGTGATGATGGCTGATCGTTGCGTCTGTGCGCGGCCGGGCCCGCGAATCGTTGCACGACCTCCCGCGATGGGGCGTTCGTCACGTCCGCGGCCGTTCCCGCCGGTCGGCGCGGCGGGTGAACCGGGGCTGTCGTGACCATGACATACGGTCGTCACAGGCATGTGCGGATGTGTCGAGGAGGGGAGCGGGGAGTGAGGATTCCCAAGCGCGTCAACGCCGCCTGGGACTGGGCGGAGAGCCACGGCCGTGTGACGGCGGTCATCGTGCTGCTGCCGATCCTGGCGGTGGGCGCGCTGTGGTCTCCGGTGCTCGCCGCGTTCGCCCTCGGCGTCGGCCTCGGCGGCGTGGTGACCTACACGAGGCTGAGCAAGCGGATCACCCGGCTGCGCGGCGAGGTGGACGACCTGCTGCGCGAGAACGGCCGTCTGCGCCACCGCAACACGGTCCTGGCCAGCGGCGTCGTGCAGGCCGAGTCGCTGGTGACCCAGAAGCTGCTGACCATCCCCGAGGTCCCCGACGACGACGCCGAGCCGGCGGCCGCCGACGGCGGCGACCCGGAGGCCGAACGCCGCTCCGCCTGAGGCCCGGCTGTTGCGCCGATCGCCCCCCGGGTATCGCGAGGGTGTGGAGTGCCGTCGCTGACCAGGGGGAACGCATGGGTACGGGCCGGATCGTCGTGGGCGTGGACGGGTCGGAGGAGTCGCGGCAGGCGCTGCGCTGGGCCGCCCGCCAGGCCGAGCTGACCGGGGCGACGCTGGAGCTGATCACCGCGTGGGACATCCCCGTCACGTTCGGGGTGCCGGTGTTCGAGGAGAACGTGGACCTGTCCGACAGCGCCCGGGAGACGCTCTCGCAGGCCGCCGAGGAGGTGCTCGGCCCCGACCCCGGCGTGCCGGTGACACCCGTCGTGGTGCGCGGGCATCCGGCGCGGGCGCTGGTGGAGGCGTCCGCCGGGGCCGACCTGCTGGTGGTGGGGAGCCGGGGGCGGGGCGGGCTCGTCGGGGCCCTGCTCGGCTCCACCAGTTCCTACTGCGTCCACCACGCCCGGTGCCCGATCGTGGTGCTGCGGGCGCCGGAGCCGGACGAGGCGGACGCTACGACGTGACGAGCGACCCCACCCGCCGGGTCATGGCGTGCTGGACCAGCTCGACGAGGACGTCCTTGCACGAGGGCAGCCGCCGGGCGTCGCACAGCAGCACGGGGACGCCGGGCCCCAGGCTCAGCGCCGCCCGGACCTCCGCCAGCTCGTACTCGCGGGCGCCCTCGAAACAGTTCACCGCCACGACGAACGGCGTGCCGCGCCGCTCGAAGTAGTCGACCGACGGGAAGCAGTCGGCCAGCCGCCGCGTGTCGGCCAGCACCACGGCGCCCAGCGCGCCGCGCGCCACCTCGTCCCACATGAACCAGAACCGCTGCTGCCCGGGGGTACCGAACAGGTAGAGCACCAGGTCGCCGCGGATGGTGATGCGGCCGAAGTCCATCGCGACCGTGGTGGTGTCCTTGGCCTCCACCCCGGACACGTCGTCCACGCCGACGCCGCGGTCGGTGAGGATCTCCTCGGTGCGCAGCGGCGGGGTCTCCGAGACCGTCCCGACCATGGTGGTCTTGCCCACGCCGAAGCCGCCCGCGATGACGATCTTGACGGCGGTGGGGAGTTTCGGGCGGGCCGGATCCGCCTCAGAGCGCCCGGAGCCCATTCAGCACCGCCTCGTAGATCCGGATGTCGGTGATGTCGGTCTCCGGCTGCGGCTCCTGCACGATCACGTGGCCGCGGTCCAGCAGGTCGCCCAGCAGCACCCGGACGGTCCCGGCGGGCAGGTCCAGATGGCCGGTGATCTCCGCCACCGACATCACGTCCTGGCACAGCCGCATGATGGCCAGGTGCTCCGGGCCCAGCCCCAGCTCGGCGGCCGGCGCCGGGCCGGTGGCCACGACCTGGGTGATCAGGTCGAACCGGCCGCGCACCGGCTGGATCCGGCCGCTGGTCATCACGTACGGCCGCACCATCGGGCCGGCGTGGTCGTCGTGGTGCCGCTCGTCGGGGTGCTGTTCGTCGGAGGTCATGGCCGTCCCGGGTTCCCGGCGGATGTGCGGGCCGGTGAGCTGAGGTGGTGGCCCACGCTGGACACCAGCATCGCCATCTCGTACGCCACCAGCCCGACGTCGGCGTCCTCGGTGGTCAGCACGGCCAGGCAGGCGCCCTTGCCGGCCACCGTCACCAGCAGGAACGCGGTCTTCATCTCGATGATCGTCTGCCGGACCGCGCCGCCGCCGAACCGCTCGCCGGCGCCGCGGGCCAGGCTCTGGATCCCGGCCGCCACCGCCGACATGTGCTCGGCGTCGTCCTGGCTCATGTCCCCCGAGGCGGCCATGAGCAGGCCGTCGGCCGACAGCACCACCGCGTGCTGGGCCTCCGCCACCCGCCTGACCAGATCGTCCAGCAACCAGGCCAGGTCAACGGAGGAACCTGTCTTCTGCACCTTCAACCGTCCTTCTGTCGAGTCCTGTAGGCGCGGCTCAGGAACCTGTCCGGTTCACGGGGTCTCTTCCTCGCCGGGGCCGCCGCCGGCCGCGGGCGGGCGCGCCCGGGCCGCGTCCGACCGCC
>DATADI010000180.1:0-1783 GCA_036258615.1 Thermomonospora sp.
CCCCCCCCCGCCGGGGCCGGGCCTCCAGGTACCGGCCGAGCAGCAGCTCGAACGCCGCGAGTCCGCCCAGCTCGGCGCCCAGCTCGGCCACCGCCGTGAACGGGGCGGCCGGGGCGGCCCCGGGCAGCAGGACGGCGCCCGCCTCGGCGAGGGCGGCGCCCAGCATCGGCTCGTCGGCGCGGGCGCGCACCTCCTGCCAGGCGCGTTCCTCCAGCGGCACCTCGGCCAGCTTGCCCTGGGCGCGCAGCCAGACCTCCACCTCGGCCAGCGCGAACAGCGGGCTGGTGGGGGTGCCGCCGACGGGGCGGGGGAAGTCGGGATGACGCCGCCGCCAGTTGCTGACCGCCGCACGGCCGACCCCGGCGAGCCGGGCGATGTCCGCCGCGGTCACGGTGTCCGCCACGTCGTCCGCCTCCCTCCCGCTGCGCTGCTGGCACGCTACCCGATGGTCATGTGTGAAACCAGTTCACGTCACCGTCGCGCCCGCCGCAGAACGTGACGGACACCACGCAACCTCTTTACCTGTTCTGGGCGTCCTACTTCATGGAACCTGCCCGAATGCACTGATCGCGCCGGTCGCCTCCGGCCCGCGACGTCCCGCCCGGCGGGGTCGCCCCGGCCGCCCGACCACAGCCGACCGTCCGGCCCGCCCTCCCCGCGCGGCCGGTGTCCCTTCCGCCGCCCGAGCCCCGCACTGATCAGCACGGCCGATCCGTGCCGGTTTCGAACCCGTGGGCCGGGCACGACGTACACCCGAAGGCGACGTACGTCAGGGAGATCGCGCGTTCCCAGGCAGGCGCCCGGGGCGGAACGCCACCGCCCGGGACGCCGGACACCAAGAGAACCAGCAGATCGAAGGGGCGGAGGCGTCCGCCCGGCGAACACCCCACAGGAGCGATGATGGCCGCTGTCGCCACGCCGCGCGCAGAGCACGAGCACCGCGAGCGCTACGAGCGCGACGTGCTTCCGTACACCGACCCGCTCTACGCCAGTGCCGTCCGCATGACCCGCAACACCGCGGACGCCGAGGACCTGGTGCAGGAGACCCTGGCCAAGGCGTACGTGAACTTCCACCAGTTCAAGGAGGGCACCAACCTCAAGGCCTGGCTGCACCGCATCCTCACCAACAACTTCATCAACACCTACCGCAAGCGGCAGCGCGAGCCGCAGCGCGCCGGGCAGGACGAGATCGAGGAGTGGCAGCTCACCCGGACCGAGTCCCCGGCGGCCGGGTTCCGCTCCGCCGAGGCCGAGGCGCTGGACCGGATGCCCGACTCGGAGATCGTCGCGGCGCTGCGGGCGCTGCCCCGCGAGTTCCGTGACGCGGTGTACCTCGCCGACGTGGAGGGCTACACCTACAAGGAGATCGCCGAGATGATGGGCACCCCGCTCGGCACCGTGATGTCCCGGCTGCACCGGGGCCGCCGCCAGCTCCGCGAGGCCCTCGCCGACCACCGGCGGCCCGCGCTGGCCGCCTGACACACACGCAACCTGCACTACCAAACGTAACTCTCCCGATACATTGGGCTGCGATCGTTCGCCGTCCCTCGGGAGTCCGTCATGCCTCACCTGGCCGTCACCACCCTGACCGGCGCCGCGCTCGCCGGGGATCGTGTCGACATCACCATGCTCGCCCCGGACGCGAAGTTCATCAATCGCTCGATGGCGGTCGACCGGCCCTCGGCGATCCGCCCCGCGGGTGGGCTCAAGCTGCGGGACATCACGGCGCAACTTGGCGCGGACTGGCACCGGGGAAGCGTCGATCGCGTACAGCCGGACCGAC
>DATADI010000181.1:0-4603 GCA_036258615.1 Thermomonospora sp.
CTCGGTGGCCCGGCCCGCAGGCTCGGCACGACGCCGTCAGGCGCCGGTCACCGGACCACCTGGTAGGCCCGCACGACCGTCTGGTCGGCGGTGTTGCCCTGCGTGTCCGTCACCGTGGCGCGCAGGGAGACGAACCCCGACGCCGGGTTGGGGACGCTCGTCACCCAGCCCGAACCCGACCGCTCGACCTTCAGGGGCCGCCAGGTCCGGCCGTCGTCCGTGGAGACCGACAGGGTGAGCTTCCGGACGTCCGCCGCCGGTGCCCCGTGGGCGCGGTCCACCCGGACCGGGATCCGGGTCGTGGTGCCGCCCTTGGCCTGGTTGTGGGCGTTCAGCCCGTCCGGAGCCCACCGGACGGCCTGCAGCGGCAGCGCCGCCTCACGGGCCCGCGCCGAGGAGAACGTCCAGGTCGTCTTGATCCTCGTGGACAGCCGGGCGTACGGGACGTTCCGGGTGACGTCGGCCGTCAGGGCGTAGGGGCGGCGTTCCGCCGGGACCCGGGCGGCCAGGATCCGGTCCCGGTACGGGACCTTCGCCACGACCTTGCCGCCGCTGGTGAGCGTGAGGGTGCCGGTGGCGTTGGCGTCGTGGCCGAAGTTCCCCGCGCCGTCGCTGAACAGCCCCTGCCAGCTGTCGTAGCTGATCTCGTCGCCCTCGCGGAGCCCCAGCGGGAAGTCCACGTTCAGGCCCGGACCCATCACCGCCGCGTTGTAGGTCTCCCGGTACACGCCCTTGGTGAAGGCGCGGGCCGGTGCCGCGAGCAGCGCGTTCGGCCACTGGTCGGCGGGGCTGAACTCGCGGAACCACAGCAGCCGGGGGTCGGCCGTCAGGTGGTACGTGAGCGTTCCCGGCGTCCTGCCGGGCAGCGAGGAGTAGGACAGGAAGCTCATCTTCGGGATCGCCGCGCCGGTCAGCGCCTCACCCTGTGCCGCGGTCCCCAGGGCCCGGTGAGTGACCTCGACGACCGCCATGTCGTCCTTGCGCGCCGCGTGCGTCGGGTCCTCGGGCAGCCCGTCGGGGCGGTAGTCGTACACGTCGTAGTGGTGCGGGGACTGGCCGGACCGCCGCCAGACCGCCCGGTGGTAGTAGCCGAGGCCGCGCCGCCGCTCCGGGAGGACCAGGGCGGTCTCCGACGGGCAGTCGCCGTCCGTGAACATCGCGGAGTACTCGGTACGGCCCAGCTGGAAGGTGTAGCCCATCTCGTACCCGGGCACCCGCTGGGCCGCGGGGTCGTCCAGCGTCACCCGGGCGTGACGGGCCTGCCGCGCGTCGATGGAGACCTGGCGGTCGGAGGTGAGGTCCACGGCGCGGTGCGCGAGCATCGCCGGGCTGCAGTCGTCCCCGTCGAGCAGCAGCATCCCGTGCACGCGGTACCGCCCCGCCGGAAGCCGGAGCCGCGCGACGCCGTTCTGCGCCCAGACCAGCTCGTCGTACGTGCCGTCCTCCTTGCTGACGGTCACCAGGTCCGACAACGGCCTGCCGGAACGGTCGAGCATCCGTACCTGCATGTGGTGCGCCTTGGGCTCCACGTACGCGCCGACCAGCACCCGCACGCGCGCCTTCCCGGCGGTGGCCTGGAGGACGCCCCCGTACGCTCCGGTGGCGACGCCCTTGCCGTTGACCGTGAGCCGCACCTTCGCCGTCCCTCGCGCCGGGACGCGCAGCGTGGACGCGCTCAGCCGGAACAGGCTCCCGGGCGCCGTGCCGCCCCCGTGGCGCGCGGCGCTGACCGCGAGCTTCACCGTGACCGGCGTGCCCGAGCGGTTCGTGTACGTGATCGTGCGGGTGACCGGCCTGTGCTCGGGCCACCGCAGGTACGTCGACAGGTTCCCCACGTCGGCGACGACCGGCTGGGACACGGCGGCGTTGACGTCCAGGCGCCCGGAACCCTGCCGGAAGACCTGCCCGGCCCCGGCCGGCTTGGTCGTACCGATCAGCGCCGCCTTCAGCCGCGCGGCCGACCAGCCGGGGTGCCGCTGCGCCAGGATCGCCGCCGCGCCCGCCACGTGCGGCGTCGCCATCGAGGTGCCCGACAGCCGCTGGTACCGCGAGCCGACCGGGTCGCCGAGGCCGCTGCCCTTGGCCCGCGCGGCGGCGATCTCCGACCCCGGCGCGGTGAGGTCGGGCTTGATGGCGTTGTCCCCGAGGCGGGGGCCGACGCTGGACCAGTCGGTGAGCCGGTCACGCCCGTCGACGGCCCCCACGGCCAGCGCCGCGTCGGCGCTCGCGGGCGAGCTGATCGTCCGCGGATCGCCGCCTTCGTTGCCCGCCGCGACGACGAACAGCGTGCCCGTCCTGGCCGACAGCGTGTCGATCGCCTGCTCCAGCGGGTCGGAGCCCTGCGTGTCGTCCCCGCCGAGGCTCATGTTGACCACCCGCGCCTTGACCCGGGTGGCCGCCCACTCCATGCCCGCGAGGATCCAGGAGTCCTGGGCGGTGTCGCCGTCGAACACCTTGCCCGCCGCGATCCGCGCCCCCGGCGCGACACCGCGGTACCGGCCCTTGGACGCCGCGCCCGACCCCGCGACGATCGACGCCACGTGCGTGCCGTGCCCGTCGGTGTCCTGGACGTCCGACGCGCCGTTGGGCGTGAACCCCCGCGCGTGCGTCACCACGCCCTTGAGGTCCGGATGGCCGCGGTCGTACCCGGTGTCCAGCACGGCGACGGTCATGCCCTTGCCGGTCAGCCCCTTGCGCCACGCCGCCGGGGCCCCCACCTGCGGAACGCTCCTGTCCAGCGAGGCCCGGCGCTTGCCGTCCAGCCACAGGCGCGCCACCCCGCCCGCCAGCGACCCGGCCCGCACGCCCCGCGTCAGCGAGGCCCACGCCGTCCCGGCGCGCCGCTTGTCGACCCGCACCGCCTCCAGGTCCAGCGACGGCAGCGCCGCGGTCGTCGTGCTCCCGGCCACCGCCGTCCCACGTCCCGGCACGGCCCGCTGCGCGATCACCGGGATGTCGGGCCGGCGCGCGTCGTCGTACCCCCACGCGATCAGCCGGTCCACGTCGAACAGCCGGCTGTCCAGCCGCCCCTGCCCGACCAGCGGCGCCGCGTCCGAGGGGATCACCAGCGAACGCCCGCCGAGCCGCATCGTCCGGAACCGGACGTCCTCCCGCCCCGGTCCGGCCTCGACCTTGATGGCCGAGATCCCGCCGCTGTGCGAGGCGACCGTCACCCGGTCACCCGTCACCAGCGTCACCTGCCAGGACTTCCCGCCTCCCGGCCCGGCCGGCTTGCCCGTCCCCGGCGGCCCGGCGGCGGCCGGCCCGCCCGTCCCCGTGAGGACCAGCGCCCCGGCGGCCACCAGCGCGGCCCCGGTGATCCCTCGTCGTCGTGTCATCATCGTTCCTTTCCACATACCGTCGGTACGCGAGTTTTCGGGCAGCCTTCACCCCGACCGGGATGAAGTGAGTTCGAGCTCCCGCCTTACGGCCGGTGGGTGACCGCGTGCTCCAGCGGGTGACGGCCGCTCCACCGTCGAGTGCGTCGGTGCGGTGGCTGCGTCCTTCTGGGGCCATCCGTACGACGGATCCAGCCGCGCGGTGTCCTCAGGGCTCCCTGGGGGTCAGCCTGTCTTCGTTCGTCCGGTGCCTTGGACTGAGGGGGCGGGATGTCTTCGCTGTGCAGCCGAGCAGGGGTCTGCGGAGTTGGATGCAGGTTCGAGATCCGAGGGGAGGAGGACGGGGTTGGGCCGCTCGGGAAGGGGCGGGCCGCTTGGGTCCGCTCGGTCGCGGGCGGGCGGGTGAGTTCGTCGGGGTGCCCGCTCCTTGGGTTCGAGGGCGGGTTGGGTCGGTTGGGGGAGGGGTGAGCCGCTGGGCTCGACGGGTCTCAGGCGGGTTGGGTGGGCTGGGTGAGTTCGTCCCCGTCGGGTCGGGTGGGCCGGAAGTGGCGGGCGACCAGGGCGAACGTGGCCAGGGGAAGGGCGACCGCGAGGAGATCGACGGGCGCCAGACTGCCCCAGGTGATCGCGGGCGGCAGCCAGAGGATCTCGATGAGCGCGATGACAGGCGCGGCGAGCAGCAGCGTGGCTCGGCGGCCCACGGGTGACCAGACCGCGATGCCCGCCGCGTACGCCGAGAGGGTGGGCAGCACCGCCGACAACAACCAGTACCCGGAGTTCACCGACCCCGAGGTCCACGGATAGACGGCCAGGAACAACCCCGCGCCCACCGCGAGCCCCCAGGCGGACCGGCGTCTGCGCCAGATCAGCGAGACTCCCCGCCGCGGCTCGTTCGGCACGCTGAGGAACACCGCGGCGGACAAGGCGATCCCGACGAGGTACGGCGACGCCAACGCGGAGAACCCCGGCCCGATGTCCACCGGCCAGGCCATCCCGGCCGCCGTCCCCACGACCGCCGCCCACGCCGCTCCAAGGGAAAGTCGGCGACGCCCCAGCGCCACCCCGACCCCCGTCAGCACGGACGCCAGCGGCACCAGCACCAGCAGCACGTCGAACCCCCGGACCGGAAGCGCCGTCGCGTGGTACACCAGCGACGGACCGGCCATGGCCGCCATCAGCACCGCCAGCGCCGCCCCCGCGACCGAGCACGCGTCCCGCCAGTACGCCCCGCTCCCGGGCCCCGCGAAGTGCCGCAGATGCACCCG
>DATADI010000182.1:0-7229 GCA_036258615.1 Thermomonospora sp.
GAGCAGGTGGGCGCCGAGGCCCGCGCCGTCCTCCAGGGGGCGTCCGCGCCCGGCGTCGCGGAACTCCGCCGCCGCGTGGGCGGGGTCGCGGCTGAGCCGGGGGTCGGCCAGCGCCGCCCGCGCCTCCGCGTACCGGGTCACCAGCCAGCCGGTCAGCCCGTTGGCGAGTCTCACCCGGTGGACCGGCGCCTGTCCGCGCAGCCGCGCGTACACCGCCTGCGATCCCGCGCGGTCGGCCGGTCTCGGAAGTGAGACCTCGTCTTCCATCACACGAACCTTCCGGTGGAATCCTGGCGGAGCCTCATACCTTGTCGCATTCTAACGAGGAAACCGCTGTTCGTTGATCCGCGCGTGTTCCGGACCGGGCTGTTTCCACCAAGAGTCAACGGTCAACACTGTCGGCGGGCGCCCCCGGTTGACAGAATCGGGTGCGGGACGGCGTGGTGCTGAAACGCGACGACAGCCGAGCACCCGAAGGCGGATGCCATGGACGATGCCATGCGAACGGCCGGCCGCACCTGTGCCTGGCCGCTGAAACGCCGGAAAGACGCACGGACGGGAGACGCCGACGAGTTCACCACCTGTTCGAGCGCACCCCGTGAACGCCGGGGAAAGAACGCCGGACGGCTTCCCAAGTACTGCCCGGAACACGACGATCCCGTCGCCGCGCACCGGCGCAGGCAATGGCTCCGGGCGCAAGCGGAGAAACCCGCGATGGCCGGCGAGCCGGACGCCCCCATGGACGCCGACAGCGTCTCGGCAGTGCTCACCCGGTTGCGGCGGACGCTGTGGGACCTGGGCTTCCACCTCCTGTCCCGGAACGACACGGCGGGCGGGCACCCCCGGCGGCCCGTCCGCGCCCCCGGTGACGCGGGCATCGCGGTCGACACCGTACGGCCGCCGGGCGAGGACGGCGACTGCCTGGTCATCTACGTGCGCGAGGCCTGACACCGGCGCGCGGCCCCCCTTCGGCGGTCAGGTGTACTCGGGGGCGGCCAGGGTGCGTCCCGCGGCGAGGTCGGCGAGGACGGCGAGCGCGCTCGGCGGGTGCTCGGCCAGCCGGTGGAGGAAGTACGGCCACCAGTTGTCCCCGTAGACGCAGGCGACCCGGCAGGGCCGGCCCGCGGCCCGGTACCGGCTCAGCAGCGCCGGCTGGACGCCGTGCGGCATCTCGATCTCGCGGACGCGGTCCAGGACCCCCTCCGCGTCCAGCGCCTCCAGCAGCCGGGCGTCGTGGGCCGCCACGGTCAGGTGCAGGTCGCGGTCGAGCGCCGCGCGGGCCAGTTCCACGTACCGGCGGTCCAGGCGCTCGCCGCGGGGCAGCGCCGCGTCGGGTCCCTCGGCATGGCCGCCCCTGACCAGGCGCAGCAGGCTGTGGCGGGGGATCTCGGCGAGGTCGTCCGGGGTCCGCAGCAGCCGGGCCTGCAGGGTGATGCCGACGTTGGCGCGGCCGGGCCGGATCCTGGCGTAGGCCGTCAGCACCCGGTCGGTGAAGGTCGACCGGTCCATGGAGAGCATCACGGTGGAGCCGATGTGCGCGGCGCGGTCGGCGATCCCGCCGGTGTGGGCGACGGCGGCGTCCATGTCCCGCAGCAGCCCGACGTTCGCCAGGTCGACCCCGAGCTGGACCGGCGCCGACGGCCAGGCCCACAGGCACTCGACGAGCGCGTGGTGGTCGGTCACGACCGCGGCGACCTCGGCGTCCGTGGTGGCCTCCTCGCGCGCGGCCTCCAGCCCGATCCGGTACCCGGTGTCGGCCAGCCGCGCGCAGTACGCCAGCGCGCCCCGGAGGTCCGCCGCGACGATGTAACGGAACGCCCCCGGGCGCAGGAAACCCCTGAGTTCGGGGTGCCGATGGAAACGGTCGCGCAGGCGGCGGTCCTCGGCGAGGGTGCGGAGTGCCTCGCTCGCCGCCCTCAGCACCGCGTCCTGGGTCGTCGGCTCCGGGGTGCGAACGGCGGGCGGCGTCATTTTCTCTCCCTTCCTGTCCCGACGGTCATGCGCGACATGCCGTTGGGAGGTGATGGCCGCTCACGGTAGTCGCCCACGAGAAGTGAGTCAGCCCCGATGACGCGTTCTGGCCAGCGCGTTGACCTGTATGTCGCGGGCGGGTTAGGCCATTGGTTGATTTCCTTTCCCGGCCAGGTAAGGAAATGCGCGCCAGTGCCGGACTGGCCACCTGTCAGATGCCTTCCCGGCGGCCTTCCTGCGTTCATGGAAAGGACGGACCACCGAAGCCGGCCATGGGAGGCGACGGAGACAGATGACGCTGGGAACCGATCCCCCGCCCGCCGCCGCGGAGCGCAGGCGGGCCTTCCTCGGGCCGTACGACGAACTGCTGGAACGGGTGCGGCACGCCAAGGAGATCGACGTGTACGCCCTGTTCCCCGCGCTGGACGCCGCGGGCGAGCGCGGCTGGGCGCTGCTGGACGGGACGCCGGTGGTGAGCCTCGTCGCCAACGACTACCTCGGCCTGGGCCGGGATCCCCGGGTGGCCGAGGCGGCGGCCGGGGCCCTGACCCGGCTGGGGACGAGCCGCTGCGCGTCGCCGCTGGCGGGCGGGTACACCGAGCTGACCCGGACGCTGGAGGACCGCCTCGCCGCCTTCACCGGGCAGGAGGCCGCCGTCGTCCTCGCCTCGGGCTACCAGGCGAACCTGGGGGCGATCGGCGGGCTGACGCAGCCGGGCGACCTGGTGGTGTGCGACCTGCTCAGCCACGCCTCGATCGTGGACGGGGCCAGGCTCGCGGGCGCCGAGGTCCGCTACTTCCGGCACAACGACGCCGGGCATCTGGACTCCGTGCTCGGCGCGGTGGCCGGGGGTCGGCGCACCCTGGTCGCCGTCGAGGGCGTCTACAGCGCCGACGGGGACACCGCGCCGCTGCCGGAGATCTGCGCGGTCGCCCATCGGCACGGGGCCCTGGTGCTGCTGGACGAGGCCCACTCGCTGGGCGTGTTCGGCCCGGACGGCGCCGGGCTGGCCGCCCACCACGGGCTGTCCGGCCAGGTGGACCTGGTGGTGGGGACGATGAGCAAGTCGCTCGGCATGGTCGGCGGCTTCGTCGCCGGGGACCGCCGGATCGTCGACGTCGTCCGGCACGCCGGGCGGGCCCTGATCTTCTCCGCCGCGCTGCCCCCGGCGATGGCGGGCGGCGCGCTCCGGTCGCTGGAGCTGCTCCGGTCCGAGCCCGAGCGGCGGCGGCGGTTGTGGGACGGCACCCGCCGCCTGCTGTCGGGGCTGCGCGAGCGGGGCTTCGACACGCTGGGCTCGGTGACGCCGGTGGTCCCCGTCCTGGTGGGCGACCCGGTGCGGACGCTGCACTTCGCCGCGGAGCTGTCCCGGTCGGGGGTGCTGGTGTGTCCGGCCGTCCCGCCGATGGTGCAGCCGCACCGGAGCCGGATCCGCATGCACGTCACCGCCGACCACGACGCGCCCGCGCTGGAGCACACGCTGCGGGTCCTCGACGAGGTCGGGCGGCGGACCGGCGTGCCCCGCGCGGCGGAGGTGGGGACCCCGTGACCGGCGGCCCGCCCCCCGGGCCGGACCTGCGGGACCGGCTGCGGGAGCTGGTGCAGGAGAGCGCCGGGATCCCGGCGTCGCTGGTCACCGACTCGGCGAGCCTGCGGGAGACGCTGGCGCTGGACTCGCTGTCGATGGCCGCCCTGCAGGTGAACATCGAGTCCGCCTTCAAGATCACGTTGTCCTATGACGAGCTGTGCGCGGCCGACCGGTTCGACCGCGTCGCCGAGGTGGTGGAGGCCGAGGTGAGGCGGAGCCATGGCGTGGCCGGACGGTGACCCGGGGGACGAGACCGTCGTCGACGCGCTCGCACGGCGGGCCAAGGCCGACGGGGAGACCGCGATCCGGCTGGAGTCGCTCGGCGCCCCGGCCGTCGCGATCGGCTGCGCGGAGCTGCTGGACCGCGCGCGGGAGGCGGCCGGAGGGCTGGCGGACCTGGGCGTCGGCCACGGTGACCGGGTGGTCCTCGTGCTGCCGACCGGGGCCGACTTCCCGGCGGTGTTCTACGGCGTCCTCCTGGCGGGCGCCGTCGCCGTGCCGATCTACCCTCCGGCCAGCAGCGCCCAGATGGCGGAGTTCCCCGCCACGCTGCGCCGGATCCTGCGGCTGACCGGCGGCCGGACGGTCGTGACGCTGGACGTCTTCGCCGACGCCCTCGCCGGGGACGCCGACCTCGCCGCCCGGGTCCGGGTCGTCACCCCCGACCGGCTCAAGGGCGGCCCGCCGGGGGACGGCCTGCCCGTCCCGGGCCCGGACGACCTCGCGCTCATCCAGTTCTCGTCGGGCAGCAGCGGCGACCCCAAGGGGATCTGCCTGACGCACCGCAACCTCACCCACAACATCCGCGCGTTCCAGCGGCGCATGGAGATCACCCCGGGCCGTGACGTGGTGGTGAGCTGGCTGCCGCTGTACCACGACATGGGGCTCATCGGCACGATGATCGGCTCCCTGGTCACCGAGATCCCGCTGGTGCTGGCCTCGCCGCTGGACTTCCTGCGCGACCCGGTGTTCTGGCTGCGGCTGGTCGCGAAGTACCGCGCGACGATCTCGGTCGCGCCGCAGTTCGCCTTCAGCCTGTGCGTCCGCAGGGCGCGTCCGGAACGTCTCGACGGGCTGGACCTCTCGTCGCTGCGGGTGCTGCTGAACGGCGCCGAGCCCGTCCAGGCGTCGGGGGTGCGGGCCTTCGAGGAGACCTTCGGGCCGTACGGCCTGGGCGAGGGCGTCGTGACCCCCTGCTACGGGCTGGCCGAGCACGCGCTGGCCGTGGCCATGGCCCGGTACGGGGAGGGTCTGCGGGTCCGTCCCGTGCCGGGCGGCGACACGATCGACGGCAAGGAGGCCGTCTCCGTCGGACCGCCCGTCCCCGGCACCGAGGTGGCCGTCCGCGACCGGGACGGCGCACCACTGCCGGACGAGACGGTGGGCCGGATCGTGGTGCGGTCCGCGTCCGTCGGCCGGGGCGTCCTCACCGAGGACGGCATGGCCCCGCTCGCCGACGAGGACGGCTGGCTGAACACCGGCGACCTGGGGTTCCTGGCCGACGGCGAGCTGTACGTCGTGGGCCGGGAGAAGGACCTGATCCTCACCGCCGGACGCAACATCCACCCCCAGGACCTGGAGCAGATCGCCGCCACCGTCGAGGGCGTCCGCACCGGGCGGGTGATCGCGTTCGGGGTGGAGGACGCGGCGCTCGGCACGCAGGCGGTCGTCGTGGCGGCGGAGACCCGCCTGCGCGCGGCCGAGGACCTCGCCCGGTGCGCGACCGAGGTCCGGCACCGCGTGGCGGCCGGGGCCGGCGTGGTGCCGCGCGACGTGGTGCTGCTGCCCGTCGGCGCGATCCCCCTGACCAGCAGCGGAAAGCTCCGCCGGAGCCGGCTCAAGGAGTCGTACGTCT
Organism: Thermomonospora sp.; assembly: GCA_036258615.1. Lineage (GTDB taxonomy): Bacteria > Actinomycetota > Actinomycetes > Streptosporangiales > Streptosporangiaceae > Thermomonospora. The sequence continues at coordinate 5,415 of DATADI010000182.1, forward strand.
CCGGTGACCTGGGCGGCCCGCTCTACTCGACCCGCGGCGGCGGTGCCGCGGCCCGGCGTGCGGAGGCCGAATGAGCGTCGACCGGCTCCACCCCGCCCCGCCCGCCCGTGACCGGGCGCTCGCGTGGGCGAGGATGTGGAGGTTCCACTTCGTCCCCCTGTCCCTGTCGGCCGGGCTGGTCGGCATGACGGCCCCGCACGACGGGGCGACCACGGCGAGCGTCGTCGTCGGCCTGCTGCTGTGCGTGTTCGGCTACGGCATCGGCGTGGTCATCAACGACTGGTTCGACCGGGAGGCCGACGCCGTCAACGCCCCGGACCGGCCGTTCGTCGCCGGGCTGATCCATCCGCACGTCGGGCTGGGGCTGACGCTGGCGCTGTCCACGGTGCTGCTGGTGGCCGCGTTCGCCGTCGCGCCGCCGCTGGCGGTGTGGAGCGCCGTCGCCGTCGCCGGGCACCTGGTCTACACCTGGACCAAGGGCGTGCCGATGCTGGGCAACCTCGCCAACGGCGTGGACATGGCGCTGTTCACGGTGCTGGGGGCGGTGGCGGTGCGCCCGGACGCCGGGTGGCTGGACATCCCCGGCGTGACGTGGTTCCACACCGCGCTGGTGGCGGTGGTGCTGAGCGGGTTCTGCCTGGTCGGCTACTTCAAGGACATCGAGGGCGACCGGGTCGCCGGGTACCGGACCCTGCCGGTGGCGATCGGCCCGGGCCCGTCGAGCCGGATCGCCGTGGTCTTCCCCGTGGTCGCCGTGGCGGCCGTGGCGGTCGCCGCCGTGGTGCGCCCGGACGGGCTGGACGCCGATCCCACGGCGGCCTTCTGGGTGCTGCTCGCCGTCGCGGCGCTGGCGTTCGCGCAGAGCATCACGACGTTGCTGCGGGCTCCCGTGGCGAACGCCTACGAGGCGCTGCTGTGGTTCACCAGGGCGACCACGCTGTTCGTGCTGACGCTCGGCGCGCTGCACGAGCCGCTGCCCTTCCTGCTGGGGGCGGTCCCGATGATGGCCTACCTGGAGCTGACGCTCCGGGCGACGCAGACCTCCCGGCAGGCGTGACGTGACCACCGCCGACTGGACCCGGCTGGGCCTGGACGCCGCCGAGGGAACGCTGATCGCCGCCATGCGGGCCGGGATGGCACGCTCCCCGCTCCAGCTCAACGCGGCGTTCGAGGCCGACGCCGAACTGCTGGACCTCGGCGCCGCCGGGCTCCTGGCGGTGACCGTCGACACGCTCAACAGCGGGGCCGAACTGGCCGTCGCCCCGACCCCGTACGAGAAGGGATGGCTGGCCACCACGGTCAGCGTGAGCGACCTGGCGGCCGTGGGCGCGGACCCGCTCGCGGTGCTGGTGTCGTGCTCGCTGCGCAGAGGCGAGTGGCCCGCCGAGGACGCCCGCCGGTTCGGACAGGGCGCGTCCGACGCCGCACGGGCGTACGGCTGTCACATCGTCGGGGGCGACACCAACTGGGCGGACGAGGACAGCTTCACCTCGGTCGCGCTCGGCACCGTCCCGCACGGACGGTTCCTGAGCCGGGTGGGCGCGCGGCCGGGCGACGCGCTGTACGTGACGGGGCGGATCGGGGCGGGCAACGCCGCCGGGTTCCGCAACGCCGTCGCGGGACCGGCCGAGCACGCCGAGCCGTGGCTGCCCGAGGCGCGGGTGGCGGCGGCGGAGGCGCTGCGCGGGCAGGCCCGCGCCTGCATCGACACCAGCGACGGGCTGCTGAGCGCGGCGGTGAGCCTCGCCGAGGTCAACGGGCTGGGGGTGGAGATCACGCTCCGGGCCGAGGTCTACGACCCGGCCGCCCCCCCGC
>DATADI010000183.1:0-3424 GCA_036258615.1 Thermomonospora sp.
CGTCCACGTGCGCACCGTCCCGGCCCGGGTCCGCGCCCTGACGCTGGCGGCGGTGCTCGCGGTCGGCGTGCTGTTCGGGGTGGCCGACTGGGCGATCGGCAACGCCCGCGACGGCGTGGACGTCATCGGCCACGACGCCGGTCCCCAGGTCGTCGCCACCAGTGACCTGTTCTTCGCGCTGAACGACATGGACGCGCAGGTCGCCGGGGTGCTGCTGATCGGCCGCGAGCACGGCCTCGGCCGCGGCCGGGACGCCTCGCTGCGGCTGTACGAGCAGCGCCGCACCGAGGCCAACCAGGCGCTCCTGCAGGCCGCGCAGCTCGCCGGCGACGACGTCACCGAGCAGCGCACGGTACGCGCCGTCCTGGACGGCCTCGGCCGGTACGAGCGGCTCACGAGCCAGGCCATGCAGCTCGACCAGCAGCGGGCCCACGCCCCCGGGCCCCCGTCCCCCGAGGTGCTGGCCCTGTACCGGCAGGCGACCGACCTGATGAAGCTGGAACTGCTCCCCCAGGCCTACAACCTGACGCTGGAGAGCGGGTCGATCGTCCGCAGGACCTACGAGACCAAGCACTCCTCGCTGCGGGACGGGCGGCTGTGGGTGCTGGCCGCCGGGGTCCTGCTCGTGGGCGCGCTGCTGGCCGTCCAGATCTACCTGACGCGCCGGTTCCGGCGGCTGGTGAACCCGGCGCTGGCGCTGGCCACGGTCGGCGCGGTGGCGCTGCTGGCGGCGACGGCCGGGCTGCTGGGGTTGCAGGCGGCGGAGCTGGAGACCGCCAAGGAGGACGGGTTCGACTCGGTGCTGGCGCTGTCGCGGGCCCGCGCGATCAGCAACAGCGCCTACGCCGACGAGGCCCGCTTCCTGCTCGACCCGGCCCGCGCCGACACCTACGAACAGGTCTACTTCGACAAGTCCCAGGCGATCCTCTACCTGGACGCCGAACGGGCCAAGAGCCTGCGCGACTACCACGCCAACCTCCCGGCGGCGGTACGGCAGTTCCGGCCGGCCGGTGGTGCGCCGGTGCCGTGGCTGGGGTTCTTCGGCGACGCGGCGCGGCGGGCCCGGCCGGGCAGCCCGGAGGCCGCCAGGGTCGCCGAGGTGCTGGCGGGCTACCAGGCGTTCCAGGACAAGGACCGCCGCATCCGCGCCCTGGCCGCCGCCGGGCAGCCCGGCGAGGCCCTCACCCGGCACCTGGAGGGCCGTGAGTTCGAGCGGTACGACCGGGCGCTGGTGAACCTGGCCCGCCAGCACCACGACACCTTCGACGGCGCCATCGCCGACGCCGACGACGGGCTCCAGGGCTGGACCGTCCTGCTCCCCGGGGCGTCGGCCGCCCTCGTCGTCCTGATCCTCGTCGGGGTCCGGCCCCGGCTGGCCGAGTACCGCTGAGCCGCTCTCCCGGAGGTTTGCGACCATGCGTTCGTCCCGTACCGCCGCCCTGGTCACGGCCGTCGCCGTGGCGGGGGCCCTGGCCGCGGGCTGCGGCACCGGCGACGGCGGATCCCTGGTGGACAAGTCGTCCCTGACGATCGGGGTGAAGCCCGACCAGCCGGGGCTGGGGTTCCGGTCGCGCGCCGGCGTGTTCGAGGGCTTCGACGTGGACGTGGCACGGTACGTCGCGCGCCGGCTCGGGTTCGCCGACAAGGACATCACCTTCGTCGCGACCCCGTCCAGCGTGCGCGAGCAGGCGCTCCGGGAGGGCCGGGTGGACATGATCCTGGCCTCGTACTCCATCACCGCGAGCCGCAAGACCCAGGTGACGTTCGCCGGGCCGTACTACGTCGCCCACCAGGACACCCTCGTCCGGGCGGACGACGACACCGTGCGGAACGTGCGGGACCTGCACGGGCGCAGGCTGTGCAAGGTCACCGGGTCGAACTCCTGGCGGCGGGTCACCGAGGAGCGGGGCGTCGCGGCGCGGCTGGTGGAGACGCCGTCCTACAGCGCGTGCGTGGACCGGCTGGTCGACGGCACGGTGGACGCCGTGTCCACCGACGACCTGATCCTGGCCGGGTTCGCGGCGGCCCGGGGCGCCGCCGTCAAGATCATCAACGCCCCGATCTCCGACGAGAAGTACGGGGTGGGCCTGCCGAAGGGCGACCTGGACGGCTGCGAGGAGGTCAACCGGGCGCTCACCGAGATGTACCAGGACGGCACCGCGGAGCGGCTCCTGCGCGAGTGGTTCGGGCGCACCACGCTGCGGACGACCACCACCGTGCCGCAGTTCGAGGGCTGCGCCTGAGCGGCGCCGCCGCCCGCTAAACGGTGATTACCCGACGGTAAGAATGGTCGGCCGCTGGACTTACCGTCCAGTATTGCGGAGGATTCGAGGGACCGCGCCCACCGCGCTGACCTGGGACGCGTCATTCCGCCGACCCGGGTTCCGAGGCTGGTTCGAGGCCGGTTCGGCCGGGGCGTTACAGTGGCCGGGGCGCGGAATTCCCGGGAGGCCGAGTGTTTTACACGTTCATGTCGCGCGTGGTCGCTCCGATCCTTCGCGTGCTATTCCGGCCGAAGGTGGAGGGCCTGGACAACGTGCCGGCCTACGGCCCGCTGATCATCGCCAGCAACCACCTGTCGTTCATCGACAGCTTCATCATCCCCCTGGTGATCCCCCGCCCGGTCACCTACATCGCCAAGGCCGACTACTTCGAGGGCCGCGGCCTCAAGGGCCGGTTCGTCCGCTGGTTCCTGACCACGCTGGGGCACGTCCCGATCAAGCGCGGCGCGCGGCGGGCCGCGATGGGCGCCCTCGAACAGGCCGTCGAGGTCCTCGACAACTCCGGCGCGTTCGCCATCTACCCCGAGGGCACCCGGTCCCGCGACGGCCGCCTCTACCGGGGCCGCACCGGCACCGGCTGGCTGGTCCTCGCCTCCGGCGCCCGCGTCCTCCCCGTCGGGCTCCAGAACACCGAGACCATCCAGCCCGTCGGCGCCGCCCTCCCACGCCCCTGCTGGCCCGGCCGCCCCCGCCCCACGGTACGGATCGGGCCGGTGATGGACTTCTCCCACTACCGCGACCTCCCCCCCGCCAAGGCCCGCCGGATCATCACCGACGAGATCGTCGAGACGATCCAGAAACTCTCCGGCCAGGACTACACGGGGACGTACAACGAGATATCTGGGGGGGCGACCCCCCAGACCCCCCATTTCCTCGAACCTCGTGCTTGTGCGCGAGCCAGGACGGGAGCCCGTCAGAACTGGTGGACGGGGGTACTAACGGTCACCACCCACCCTGCCCGGTCGCTTCGGCGGGTGCCCCGGAGCGCCAGCGGAGGGGCGCCCGGCGAAGCATCTCAGGACCGGGCGCGGGGGGTCTGGGGGGTCGCCCCCCCAGATATCTCGTTGTACGTCCCCGTGTAGTCCTGGCCGGAGAGTTTCTGGATCGTCTCGACGATCTCGTCGGTGATGATCCGGCGGGCC
>DATADI010000184.1:0-4891 GCA_036258615.1 Thermomonospora sp.
CCGGGTGGGCCGTGACGGAGGAGCCCCCGGGGCCTGGTGGCCCCGGGGGCTGGAGGCTCAGCGGCCTCGGTTCATGTTGCGGGTGGGCAGGCGGCGGGCGTTCGGGCGCAGGCCGCGCGACAGGGCGGCGCTGCGGCGGTCGAAACGGTGGGCCGGGTCGGCCTGCTTTCCGGTGGCCTTCTTGCCGTTGTTGTTGTTCGTCTTTCGCATGTAGTCGACACCTCCGGGCACGTCGAATTCTGGTCACGGCGGACCAGTGGAATTGACAGGAAAAGGGCCTCGCGAATCGGTGTCACCGGGTGCCCGGACCACAGCCCCTGCGACGGGGTGGCCGGGAGGACGGTCATGCGTACACGGATGACCAGGAAGAAGGTGATGCCGGAAACGGCGAGGCGGGGAGCGGTCTCGGCCCGGGCCCGCAGTGCGGCGGGGCGGGGCGGCGGTGGGCTCTACCCAGAGGGATCAGATCTCCATGCCGACGACATTAGCATTCGGCGGGCCGGACGTGTCAACCCTGTTTCCGGGGAAAATCCAAAAAGGCCGCCCCCGGTGGGCCGGGGGGCGGCCTTTTCGTCATGCCGTCACTTGGTGAGCGTGACCGCCGGGCGGACGGTGAGCGCGTCGGCGGACTCGTCCAGGTCCACCACGACCTCGTCGCCGTCGGCGACCGTGCCGGACAGCAGTTCGCGGGCGAGCTGGTCGCCGATCGCGGTCTGCACCAGGCGGCGCAGCGGGCGCGCCCCGTACAGCGGGTCGTAGCCGGTGAGGGCCAGCCACTCGCGGGCCGCGTCGGTCACCGTGAGGGTGAGGCGGCGGTCGGCGAGGCGGCGGGCCAGCCGGTCCACCTGGAGGTCCACGATCCGGGTCAGCTCGTCGGTGGACAGCGCGTCGAACAGGATCACGTCGTCCAGCCGGTTGAGGAACTCCGGCTTGAAGTTCGCCTGGACGGTGCTCATCACCGCGTCCCGCTTGGCGGTGGTGTCGAGCGTCGGGTCCACCAGGTACTGCGACCCCATGTTCGAGGTCATGATCAGGATGGTGTTGCGGAAGTCGACCGTGCGGCCCTGCCCGTCGGTGAGCCGTCCGTCGTCGAGCACCTGGAGCAGGATGTCGAAGACCTCCGGATGGGCCTTCTCCACCTCGTCCAGCAGCACGGCGGTGTACGGGCGGCGGCGGACGGCCTCGGTGAGCTGGCCGCCCTCCTCGTACCCGACGTAACCGGGGGGCGCGCCGACCAGGCGGGCGACGCTGTGCTTCTCGGAGTACTCCGACATGTCGATGCGGACCATCGCCCGCTCGTCGTCGAACAGGAACTCCGCCAGCGCCTTGGCCAGCTCGGTCTTGCCGACCCCGGTCGGGCCGAGGAACAGGAACGAGCCGGTGGGCCGGTCGGGGTCGGCGATGCCCGCGCGGGCCCGGCGGACCGCGTCCGACACGGCCTTGACGGCGGCGGACTGCCCGATCAGGCGGCGGCCCAGCTCCTCCTCCATCCGCAGCAGCTTGGCGGTCTCGCCCTCCAGCAGCCGCCCGGCGGGGATGCCGGTCCAGGAGGCGACCACGTCGGCCACGTCGTCCGGGCCGACCTGCTCCTTGACCATGGCGTCGCGGGTCTCGGCCTGCTCGGCGGCGGCGGCCAGCTCCTTCTCCAGCGCCGGGATCTCCCCGTACGTCAGCCGGGCGGAGGTCTCCAGGTCGCCGTCACGCTGGGCGCGCTCGGCCTCGCCGCGCAGCCCGTCGATCCGCTTCTTCAGCTCGCCGACCCGGTTGAGGCCGGCCTTCTCCTGCTCCCATCGGCCGACCAGCGCGGTGAGCTGCTCGTTCTTGTCGGCGAGGTCCTGGCGCAGGCGCTCCAGCCGCTGCCGGGACGCCTCGTCGGACTCCTTGGCCAGCGCCAGCTCCTCCATCCGCAGCCGGTCCACCGAGCGCTGCAGCTCGTCGATCTCGACGGGCCGGGAGTCGATCTCCATCCGCAGCCGGGACGCGGCCTCGTCCACCAGGTCGATGGCCTTGTCCGGCAGGAACCGGGCGGTGATGTAGCGGTCCGACAGGGCGGCGGCGGCGACCAGCGCGGAGTCGGCGATCTGCACCTGGTGGTGCGCCTCGTACCGGCCCTTGAGCCCGCGCAGGATCGCGATGGTGTCCTCGACGGTGGGCTCGCCCACGAACACCTGCTGGAACCGGCGCTCCAGGGCCGGGTCCTTCTCGATCCGCTCGCGGTACTCGTCCAGGGTGGTCGCGCCGATCATCCGCAGCTCGCCGCGCGCCAGCATCGGCTTGAGCATGTTGCCGGCGTCCATGGCGCCCTCGGCGGCCCCGGCGCCGACCACGGTGTGCAGCTCGTCGATGAACGTGACGATCCGCCCCTCGCTGCTCTTGATCTCGTTGAGGACGGCCTTGAGGCGCTCCTCGAACTCGCCGCGGTACTTGGCCCCGGCGACCATCGCCCCCAGGTCGAGGGCGACCAGCCGCTTGCCGCGCAGCGACTCGGGCACGTCCCCGGCCACGATCCGCTGGGCGAGGCCCTCCACGACGGCGGTCTTGCCGACGCCGGGCTCCCCGATGAGCACCGGGTTGTTCTTGGTACGGCGCGACAGCACCTGCACCACCCGGCGGATCTCGGTGTCCCGGCCGATCACCGGGTCGAGCCCGCCCTCGCGGGCCCGCGCGGTCAGGTCGACGCCGTACTTCTCCAGCGCCTGGTAGGTGTCCTCCGGGTTCTCGCTGGTGACCCGGGCGTGGCCGCGCACCTTCTCGAACGCCTCCAGCAGGCTCTGCGGGGTCGCGCCCGCCTCGCGCAGCACCTCGGCGGCCGGGCCCCCGTCGGCGGCCAGCCCCACCAGCAGGTGCTCGGTGGAGACGTACTCGTCCTCCAGTTGCCGGGCGCGGTTGCCGGCGGTGTTCATCGCCACGATGAGCTGCCGCGACATCTGCGGCGAGGCCACCGTGCTCCCGGCCGCCTTGGGCAGCCGGGCCAGGCGTTCCTCGGCCTCGCGCCGGACGGCCCGCCAGTCGGCGCCGACCGCCTCCAGCAGCGGCACGGCGGTGCTCTCCGGCACGGCCAGCAACGCCACGAGGAGGTGCGGCGGCTCGACCTGGGGGTGGCCCTCGGCCGCCGCCCGGCGGACCGCGACCGACACCGCCTCCTGGCTCCTGCGGGTCAGCTTGTAGTCCACGTCCTATCGCTCCCCGAAAAGTTCGTCACTCCTGATGGCGGTCACGCCACAGCACGACGCTGGTGCTCCGGATGGGCACCAGGTCGCCGCCGGGCCTGCCCGCCGGGCCGCCGCGCCGCAGCTGGGAGGCCAGCCGCGCGGCGACCGCGCGGGTGGACTCCAGCTCGGCCGACAGCTCCTCCACGGCCGCGCGCATCCGGGCGACCTCCTCGGCGAGCCGCTGGTTGTCGCGCTGGAGCTCCAGGATGTGCTTGATCCCGGCGAGGTTGACGCCCTCGTCCTGGGACAGCCGCTGGATCTCGCGCAGCAGCACGATGTCGCGCATCGAGTACCGGCGGCCCCGCCCCGCGGTACGGCCGGGCGACACCAGGCCCAGCCGGTCGTAGGTGCGCAGCGTCTGCGGGTGCAGCCCGGACAGCTGCGCGGCCACCGAGATCACGTAGACGGGCGTGTCGTCGCCGAAGTGGTCCATGGGATCACTCCTTCGCCAGCTGGAGCAGGTCGGAGCGCAGCGCGTCGCCGTTCTCCACGGCGCGCAGCTTTTCCAGCGCCTCGCGCGCGGTGTCGTCGAGCTTCTGCGGGACCTGCACGTCGATGGTCACGAGCAGGTCGCCCTTGGTGCCGTCGCGGCGGGTGGCGCCGCGGCCCCGTACCCGGAAGGTCCGCGCGTTGGGGGTGCCCTCCGGGATCTTGAGGGTGACCGGCATGCCGCGGTGGGTGGGCACCTTGATCTGGGCGCCCAGCGCCGCCTCGGCGAACGTCACCGGCACGGTCACGGTCAGGTTGTCGCCGCTGCGCTGGAACACCTGGTGCGGCGTCACCCGGATCGTCACGTAGAGGTCTCCGGCGGGCCCGCCGTTCTCGCCGGGCGCGCCCTTGCCCTTGAGCCTGATCTTCTGCCCGTCGGCCACCCCGGCGGGGATGCGGGCCTGGATGGTGCGGGTGCCGGTGGCCCGGCCGCTGCCGTGGCAGACCGGGCACGGGTCGTCCACGACCAGGCCCCGGCCGCGGCACTCGCGGCACGGCTCGGAGAAGCCGAAGGTGCCGAGGTTGCGGGTCTCCTGCCCGGTGCCCTCACAGGACGGGCAGACCCGGGGGACGGTCCCGGCCTTCGCGCCGGTGCCCCGGCAGCCCTCGCAGGCGGCCTCGCTGGTCAGCCGCAGCGGCACGGTGATGCCGTCCAGCGCCTCGCCGAACGACAGGGTGACCTCGGTCTCCACGTCCGCGCCGCGCCGCGCCCGGCGCGTCCCGGCCCGGGTGCCCGCGCCCCGGCCGAACAGCCCGCCGAACAGGTCGCCGAGCCGTTCCCCGGCGGCGCCCCCGGCGCCCTGGCCCTGGCCGAACAGGTCGCCGAGGTCGAAGCCGAACCCGCCGCCGCCCGGACCGCCCCGGAAGCCCCCGGCCCCGAACAGCCGCCGGGCCTCGTCGTACTCCTTGCGGCGCTTGTCGTCGGACAGCACGTCGTAGGCCTCGGAGATCTCCTTGAAGCGCTCCTCGGCGTCGGCGTCGCCCTTGTTCGCGTCGGGGTGGTACTGGCGGGCCAGCTTGCGGTACGCCTTCTTGATCTCGTCCTGGCTCGCCGTCTTCGACACACCAAGGGCCTTGTAGTAGTCCTTCTCCAGGAAGTCCTTGGTGCTCACGGCGCCCCGCTTTCGTCCGTCTTCGTCGTCTTCAACGTCAGTGTTGCCAGGGGGCCGGGCGGCCCCGCAAGGGGCCGC
>DATADI010000185.1:0-5183 GCA_036258615.1 Thermomonospora sp.
CCAGGGCGTCGGGGTCGCCGGACACCACGGTCGCGGCGGGCCCGTTGACGGCGGCGATGGACAGCCGCTCGTCCAGGCCGTCCCGCAGCCGGTCGGCGGGATGCGCGACCGCGCCCATGCCGCCGGTTCCGGCGAGGGCGACCAGGGCCTTGCTGCGCAGGGCGATGATCTTGGCGGCGTCCTCCAGACCGAGGGCCCCGGCGATGTGCGCGGCGGCGATCTCGCCCTGCGAGTGCCCGATCACCGCGTCCGGCCGCACCCCGAGCGTCTCCCAGAACCGCGCCAGCGCCACCATCATCGCGAACAGCGCGGGCTGGACGACGTCCACCCGCTGCAGCGCCGCCTCGTCGTCGAGCACGTCGAGGAGGGACCAGTCGGTGTGCGGGGCGAGCGCGTCGGCGCACCGCCGCAGGTGCTCGGCGAACACCGGCGACGCCTCCCGCAGCCCGCGCCCCATCCCGATCCACTGGCTGCCCTGGCCGGGGAACACGAACGTGGTTCGGCCGTCTACGTCGGCGTGCCCGCTCGTCACGCCGGGGTGGTTCTCGCCGCGCTGGAGCGCCGTGAGCGCCGCGCGCGCCTCGTCGTGGTCCCCGGCGAGCACGACCGCGCGGTACGGCATCAGCGCCCGCGTGGTGAGCAGGGCGTGCCCGACGTGCCGCAGGTCGAGGCCGGGGTCGGCGGCCAGGTGCTCCGCCAGCCGCCCGGCCTGGGCCCGCACCGCCGCCTCGGTCTTCCCGGAAAGGGCCAGGGGTACGGGGGCCTCCCGGACGTCCCAGGGGGTGTTCTCGGGTTCCGGGGTGTCCTTTTCCTCGGGCTGGGGTGGTTCTTCGATGATGAGGTGGGCGTTGGTTCCGGAGACGCCGAAGGAGCTGATGGCGGCGCGGCGGGGTTTGGAACCGGGCTCCCAGGGCTGGGCCTCGGTGAGGAGAGTGAGGGGGGTGGAATCCCAGTCGATTTTGGGGGTGGGCTCGTCGATGTTGATGGTGGGCGGGAGAGTTCGGTGATGGAGGGCCTCGATCATCTTGATGGTGGCGGCGGCCCCGGCGGCGGCCTGGGTGTGGCCGATATTGGATTTCAGTGACCCCAGATAAAGGGGCGTCTGCCGGTTCGTCGTATAGGTCGTCGCCAGCGCGTGCGTTTCGATGGGGTCGCCCAGAGGGGTTCCGGTGCCGTGGCCCTCGATGGCATCCACATCGTCGGGAGTGAGCTGGGCATTGGCGAGCGCCTGCTCGATGAGGCGTTGCTGGGAAGGGCCATTGGGTGCGGTGAGCCCGTTGCTCGCACCGTCCTGGTTGGTGGCCGTACCGCGAATGACCGCGAGAACGGGATGGTTGTTCGCCTGCGCGTCGGACAGGCGCTCCAGAAGCAGGATCGCGGCGCCCTCGGCCCACGCCGTCCCGTCGGCCCCGGCGGCATAGGACTTGCACCGCGCGTCCGGCGACAGGGCCCTTTGCCGGGAGAACTCGATGAACGTCGCGGGGGTCGCCATGATGGTGACGCCACCGGCCAGGGCCATGCTGCACTCACGGTTCCGCAGGGCCTGAACGCCCAGGTGGATGGCCACGAGCGACGACGAGCAGGCGGTCTCCACCGTGACCGCCGGGCCCTCCAGGCCGAACGTGTACGAGATCCGCCCGGTGGTCGCGGCACCGGAGTTGCCGATGCCCACATATCCCTCGACGTCCTCGGGAATGGCGTCATGCTGCGGCGCGTAGTCGTGGTACATGACACCGGTGAAGACCCCGACGTTCTTCCCCTTGAGCGAGGTCGGGTCGATGCCGGCGCGTTCGAAGGTCTCCCACGACAACTCCAGCAGATGGCGTTGCTGGGGGTTCATCGCCAGGGCCTCACGCGGGGAGATCTCGAACAACTCCGCGTCGAACCCGGCGGCGTCCGCCAGGAAACCACCCTCACGCACATACGACTTGCCCGGCTGGTCCGGATCGGGGTCGTACAGCGCCTCCACATCCCAGCCCCGGTCGGCCGGGAAGGGGCCGATGGCATCACCCCCCTCGGCGACCAGCCGCCACAGATCCTCCGGCGACTCCACGCCGCCCGGCAACCGGCAGGCCATCGCCACCACCGCCACGGGCTCGGACTTCTCGGCCTCCATGTCCGCCAGCCGCGCGCGGAGATGGCGCACGTCGACGAGTGCGCGCTTCAGATAGTCGCGGAGCTTCTCGTTATTCGACATGGGAACTCCCCTCCGGCCATTCGCGTCGCCCCGATGACGGCGAACGTGCCCGATGGTGCGTGCGCGGTACAGTCTGGTCGCCGGTCAGTCCGGCAATACCCCTGAGGACCCCCCTAGGGGGTCCTTAACTTCCACGTCGTTCCCGCTCGCGGCCATTTCCGGAAGGTACCTTCCCCGGCTATGAGCACAGAGAGGCTGACGACAGTGGAAACGGCGGGCGAGCGGGCCGGCCCCGGCCGGCGGATGCGCATGGTCACCCAGTACTCCTTCGGCGGGCCGGAGGTGCTGCAGGTGGTCGAGGCGGACGCGCCGTCACCCGGTCCCGGCGAGGCGCTGGTGCGGGTGCGCGCGGCGTCGGTGAACTACGGCGAGACCAACGCCCGCTCCGGGAAGGTCCCCCAGATGGGTCCCCCGCCCTTCATCCTGGGTTTCGACCTGTCCGGAACGGTCGAGGCCGTCGGCGAAGGGGTGACCCGGTTCCGCCCCGGCGACGAGGTCTTCGGGATGAAGTTCGTCGGCACCTACGCCGAGTACGTCACCGTTCCCGCCGACGACCTGACGCCCAAGCCCGCCGGGCTGGACCACGGCCTCGCCGCCGCGTTGCCGTGCGCCGGGCTCACCGCGTGGCAGGCGCTCGTGGACATCGCGGACGTGCGGGCCGGGCAGCGGGTCCTGGTGCACGCCGCCGCGGGCGGGGTCGGGCACCTGGCCGTCCAGATCGCCAAGCTGCGCGGCGCGCACGTGATCGGCACCGCCCGCGCCGCCAAGCACGACTTCGTGCGCGGGCTCGGCGCCGACGAGCTGATCGACTACACCGCCACCGACTTCACCACCGCCGTGCGGGACGTGGACATGGTGTTCGACCTCGTGGGCGGCGCGTACGGGCCGCGGTCGCTGGAGGTGCTGCGGCCCGGCGGCCTGCTGGTCGGGGCGGCGCTGGACGCGGGCGTCACCGCCGAGGACGCCGAGCGGGCCGGGCGGCGCTACGTGTGGGTCGGCGTGCACCCCGCGCCCCGGGACCTGGCGCACCTCGCCGATCTCGTGCTCGACGGACGCCTGCGGGTCAGCATCCAGCGGACCTTCCCGCTGGAGGACCTGCCGAAGGCGCACGAACTGGCCGACAGCGGCCGGGTCACCGGGAAGCTGGTGATCACCCTGTGAAAACGCGGCGCGGCCGGGCGGCCGGGAAATTCCGCGCCCGTCCGGCCGCCGCCGGGCCCGTGGGCTGGATTGTCACATCCGTGTGACCCTGGGACATGAATGTTCCTTCTTGTGAAGGCAATCCGCCCGGCACATCATGAACCATGTTATCGGGACGAATCTTGGAGGTCTCCATGACCGCGGTCGCGCCGTCGACCAGATCACGATGGCCGGCGCTGCTGGTGCTCTGTGTCGGATTCCTGATGATTATCCTCGACCAGAACATCGTCAATGTCGCGCTGCCGTCCATTCAGAGTGACCTCGGTTTCTCCCAGGCCGACCTGGCCTGGGTGGTGAACGCCTACCTGATCGCGTTCGGCGGCCTGCTGCTGCTGGCCGGGCGGATCGGCGACCTGCTCGGCCGCAAGCGCGTCTTCATCGCCGGCCAGGTGGTGTTCGCCGGCGCCTCGCTGTGGTGCGGGCTGGCCACCAGCCAGGAGATGCTGATCATCGCCCGGTTCGTGCAGGGCGCGGGCGGTGCGGTGACCTCGGCCGTCATCCTCGGCATGATCGTCACCCTGTTCCCCGAGCCGGACAAGCAGGCCAAGGCGATCGGCGTCTACAGCTTCGTCGGCGCGGGCGGCGCCTCGATCGGCCTGCTGGCCGGCGGGCTGCTCACCGAGGGCATCAACTGGCACTGGATCTTCTACATCAACATCCCGGTCGGCATCGCGGTCGTGCTGTTCTCGCTGCGGCTGCTGGACTCCGACCCCGGCATCGGGCTCGGCAAGGGCGCCGACGTGCTCGGCGCGCTGCTGGTCACCGCCGCGCTGATGCTCGGGACGTACACGATCCTCAAGGCCACCGACCACGGCTGGGACTCCGGGCACACCATCGGGTACGGGCTGCTGTCGCTGGCGCTGCTGGCGCTGTTCGTCGGCTGGCAGGCCAAGGCCCGCAACCCGCTGCTGCCGCTGCACATCTTCCGCTCCCGGAACCTGTCCGGCGGCAACCTGGTGCTCGCCCTGATGCTGGCGGGCATGTTCACCCACCTGTTCCTGGGCTCGCTGTACCTGCAGCGGGTGCTGGAGTACAGCCCCATCGAGATCGGCCTGGCGTTCCTGCCGGTCGCGGTGCTGATCGGCATCATGTCGGTGGCCGCGTCGCCGGCGCTGAACAAGCGGTTCGGCGAGAAGGCCGTGCTGCTGCCGAGCCTGCTGCTCATCGTGGTCGGCCTGGCGCTGCTGGGCCGCCTGCCGGTGGACGGCAACTACTGGGTGGACGTGTTCCCGGCGCTGGTGCTGCTCGGCATCGGCGGCGGCCTGACGTTCCCCGCGCTGGTCGGGCTGTCGATGTCCGGGGCCGCGCCGAGCGAGTCCGGCCTGGCGTCCGGCGTGGTCAACACCACCCAGCAGGTCGGCGGCGCGCTGGGCCTGGCGGTCTTCGCCACCGTCGCGTCGTCGCACACCAACGGGCTGCTGGAGGAGGGCCGGGCCGCCGCGTCCGCGCTGACCGACGGCTACGACCTGGCGTTCCGCGCCGCCGCGGGCGTCGTGGCGGTCGGCGTGGTGGTCGCGCTGATCGTCCTGCGCGGCAAGCGGCAGCAGGCCGCCGCGCCCGACGGGCCGCCCGCCGGCCAGGCCGGTGAGGAGCGCCTCAGCCCGGTCGGCGAGGAGGCCCCCCAGAAGACGTCCTGACGGCGCATCCGCCGGGGCTGCCGCCCGTCAGGACAACCGCCCGGCAGAGGGCGGAGAACACCCCGCAGGGACCGGCCCCGGTCGCCCGCCACGGCGACCGGGGCCGTTCCGGTCTCTGCGGGATCGTCCCGTGCGACGAGAAGAGCCCC
>DATADI010000186.1:0-1789 GCA_036258615.1 Thermomonospora sp.
CGCCCTGGCTCACCCGGAACGGCGCGACCGCCGGGACGGTCGTCGGCGCGGTCACCTACGTGCTGCACGGCCTGCAACCGGCGCTGAACGGCCTGGTGCAGGGCCTCGGCGGCAGCGGGCTGCGGCTGGCGGTCACGCTGACCCGGATCCTGGAGGCGGGCGCGTCCGGCGGTGCGCCCCCGGTGCCGGCGCGGTGCGGGCCCTCGTTGCTGTACCGGGGGGCGGAGATCCGGTTCGACCGGGTGACGTTCGCGCACGGGGACCACGCCGACCCGGTCATCAGGGACCTGGACCTGGTGGTGCCCGCCGGGGACCACCTCGCGGTCGTGGGGCCCAGCGGCATCGGCAAGTCCACGCTGGCCGCCCTGGTCGCGGGGCTGCTGCGGCCGGACTCGGGCACGGTGCGGATCGGCGGACGGCCGCCGGGCGACCCCCGCGACCGGGTCCTGATCCCCCAGGAGGCGTACGTCTTCGACGGGACCCTGCACGCCAACCTGACCTACCTGGCCCCCGAGGCCGACGACGAGGCGGTGGCCCGCGCGGTGGACGCGATCGGCATGTCGGCGCTGGCCCAGCGGCTCGGCGGGTACGGCGCGCGGATCGACCCCGCCGCGCTGTCGGCGGGGGAACGGCAGCTCATCGCCCTGGCGCGGGCCTACCTGGCGGCGGCGCCGGTGACGGTGCTGGACGAGGCGACCTGCCAGCTGGACCCGGCCGCCGAGGCCCGCGCGGAGCTGGCCTTCGCCCGGCGGCCCGGCACGCTCGTCGTCATCGCCCACCGGGTGTCGTCGGCGCTGCGGGCCCGGCACGTGCTGGTGCTGGACGGCGCCGGGGCCCGGCACGGCGGGCACGCCGAGCTGCTGGCGGCCTCGGCCTGGTACCGCGACCTGGCGGGGGGCTCACAGCCAGCCGGAGGACTCGGCGATCCGGATGGCGTGCACCCGGTTGCGGGCCCCGATCTTGCGGTTGATCCGGGACAGGTGGTTGCGCACGGTGCCGATGGCCAGCACCAGGGAGTCGGCGATCTGCGCGGCCGAGGCCCCCTCCCC
Organism: Thermomonospora sp.; assembly: GCA_036258615.1. Classification (GTDB taxonomy): domain Bacteria; phylum Actinomycetota; class Actinomycetes; order Streptosporangiales; family Streptosporangiaceae; genus Thermomonospora. The sequence goes on from DATADI010000186.1 coordinate 1,050, forward strand.
CGCCAGTCGTAGCACCTCCAGCTCGCGCGGGGTCAGCGGGCTCTCGGCGGCCGTCAGCTCGGCGAACGCCAGGTCGGCGTCGATGACCCGCTCCCCGGCCGCCACCCGCCGCAGCGAGCCCGCCAGCTCGTCCGGGGAGGTCTCCTTGAGCAGGAACCCGGCGGCCCCGGCGGCGGCGGCGCGGCGCAGGTCGCCGGGCCGCGCCCGGTCGGCCATCAGCACCACCGCGCAGCCGGGCACCTCCTCGTGCAGCGTCCGCACGAGGCCGAACGCGTCCGTCGTGCTGCCCTCCACCCCGACCAGCGCGATGTCCGGGCGGACCTCCCGGGCCACCGGCACCAGTTTCCGGCCCCCGTCGATGGCGGCGGCGACGGACAGGTCGACGTGGCCCTCCAGCAGCGCGACGAGCCCGCCGCGCAGCAGCGACAGTTCCTCGACGATCAGGACCCGGATCAAACTCGCCTCCCGCGTTCAGGTTCGGAAAATGTGCAGCCCGAAGCGCGCGCACCTGGCGGGGGACGGTGCGCTCACCCGGCTGACAACGCCGCTAGTGCTTTTTTGTACTGGCCTGAATAGTGCTGTTCCGTCGACGGGAAATAGCGGTCACTGTGGTGCGCATCCTTTACGTCATGACGGCCGGAGCACGACTTAGCGTGATTGAATACTATCCATGCGTCAAGTGCGCGGAGTGCCATATTTGCGGGGTCGTCCTGGCACGGCGGGGCGGGGCGGGGCGCGGC
>DATADI010000187.1:0-4839 GCA_036258615.1 Thermomonospora sp.
CCTCGTGGAGATCAGCGTCTACGACGCCTGAGGACGCCAGAGCGACACGGCGAACAGCGCCTTCGGATCGGTGTGGAACGCGTCGAGCTGCAGGCCCGCCGTCCGCAGGTCCGCCTCCAGGCGCTCCCGCGTGAACTTCACGCTGAGCTCCGTGCGCATCTCCTCGCGGGCGGCGAACGCGACCTGCAGGTCGATCGCCTTGAGGTTCACCGTGCAGTGATCCACCGCGCGCAGGCGCATCTCGATCCACTGGTGGCGGCGGTGGTAGAAGGCGACGTGCTCGAAGAGGCCGAGGTCGAAGTCGGCCCGCAGCTCGCGGTTGCAGACGCGCAGGATGTTGAGGTTGAACGCGGCGGTGACGCCGAGGCTGTCGTCGTAGGCCGCCTCGATGACCCGCGGATCCTTCACGAGGTCGGTCCCGAGCAGCAGGCGGTCGTCGGGCCCCAGCTGCCGGCGCACGGAGCGCAGGAAGCGCCGCCGCGAGCCGGGCAGGAAGTTGCCGATGGTGCCGCCCAGGAACACCAGCAGGCGGCGCGGCGCGGACGGCAGCAGGTGCAGGTGCTGCTCGTAGTCGGCGACCACCGACCGCACCGCCAGGTCGGGGTAGTCGCGGGCGATCTGGTCGGCGGCGGCGGTGAGGAAGTCGCCGCTGACGTCCACCGGCACGTAGGCGCGCAGCGTGCCCGCCGCCGACAGCGCGTCCAGCAGCAGCCGGGTCTTCTCACCGGACCCCGCGCCCAGCTCCAGCAGGGTCTCGGCACCGGTCGCGGCGGCGATCTCCGCCGCGCGGGTATGGAGGATCTCCCGCTCGCGGCGGGTGGGGTAGTACTCCTCCAGCCGGGTGATCTCCTCGAACAGCGCGCTGCCGTGCTCGTCGTAGAACCACTTGGGCGGCAGGGTCTTGGGCGTGGCGGTCAGGCCCTCCCGGACGTCCTGGCGCAGGGCCTTCTCCAGGTCGTCGGCGGTCAGGAAGCGGTCCACGGTGTTCTCCTTAGGGGTGGCGTCAGAGCGGCGTGACACGAAGGCCGGTGCGGTCGGCGGCGACCAGGGAACGGTCGGGGACCCTCTCCCAGGCCGGGTCGTCGTCCAGGGGCTCGGAGGAGATCCACACCTGCCCCGGGGACGTCCGGGTGAACAGCGAGTCGCCCCAGGTGGTCGCGGCCAGCGCGGAGCCGTCGGCGGCGAGCAGGTTGTAGCGGCCGGAGGCCAGGGCGGCGACCGTCGTGACGGTGTCGGCGAGGCCCTCGGCGAGCCCGGCGCCCTCGCCCCAGTGGCGCGCCGCCAGCCCGAACAGCAGCGCCGAGTCGACCGGCGCGCGGGCGTCCGGGGCCGAGGCGAGGTCGCCCGCGAGTTCGCGGAGCTTGCCCTCGACGCCGTCGAAGCCCTCCACCTTGCCGTTGTGGCTGAACAGCCGGGACCCGGCGCGGAACGGCTGGGCGCACGACTCGTCCACCGGGAACCGGGTGGTGGCCGACCGGATGGCCGCCACGGCGCAGGACGCCGTGACGACCTCGGTCATCTCCCGGAAGGACCGGTCGGTCCAGATCGGCTGGGCCCGGCGGAACCGCATTGCGCGCCCCTCGTGGAACCAGCCGACGCCGAACCCGTCGGCGTTGAGGACGTTGCCCTGGGTCATGCGCGGCGCGTACGACTGCGCCTCCAGGGAGTACGGCCCCTCGAACACCAGCGACTCCAGGGTGCGCGCCGGGCCGAGGTAGCCCAGGTGACGGCACATCAGCGGGCCTCCCCTGCGTCACGGGCACAGCGGAAACCGGTGAAGATCTGGCGGCGGATCGGGTAGTCCCAGTTCCGGAACGTCCCGCGGACGGCCAGCGGGTGCGTCGCCCAGGAGCCGCCGCGCAGCACCTTGTACTCGGGCCCGAAGAACACCTCCGAGTACTCCTTGTAGGGGAAGGCCCGGAAACCGGGGTACGCGGTGAAGTCGGAGGCCGTCCACTCCCACACGTCACCGAGCATCTGGTGCACCCCGTAGGCGGAGGCGCCCTGCGGGAAGGAGCCCACCGGGGCGGGCCGCAGCCGCCGCTGACCCAGGTTGGCGCGTCCCTCCTCGTAGGTGTCTCCCCAGGGGAAGCGGCGGGAACGCTGGGCGGCAGGGTCCCAGCGCGCCGCCTTCTCCCACTCGGCCTCGGTGGGCAGCCGCTTGCCCGCCCACCGCGCGTAGGCGTCCGCCTCGTACCAGCTGACGTGCTGCACGGGCTCGTCGAGCGGCACGAGTTCCAGACGTCCGAAACGACGCCGCAGCCACTGGCCGCCCTCGCGTCTCCAGAAGCCCGGCGCGTGGCGTCCCTTGGTGTTCCGCCACTCCCAGCCCTGCGGGTGCCACCAGCGGGGGTCGTCGTAGCCGCCCGCCTCCACGAACGCCAGGTACGCGCGGTTGGTGACGGGGGTCGTGTCGATGTAGTAGGCGGGCAGGTCCACGAGGTGCGCGGAACGTTCGTTGTCGTACGCCCACGGGTCGTCGGACGTGCCCATCTCGAAGGGCCCCGCCTCGATCAGCACCTCGGCGGGCAGGTCGCCGTCGGAGGCCGTGAGCGTCTCGGCCGACGGGTCGAGCAGCGCGGGCGCGCCCTTGCGGAGCTGGTGCGTGGCGAGCATCGTCTCGTCGTGCTGGTGCTCGTGCTGGACGACCATCCCGTACACGAACCCGCCCGAGGTCAGCGGATCGTCCTCACGGAACCGCACCCGCGACAGCGAGTCGAGCACCTTGGCCCGCACCGTCGCGATGTAGGCGCGGGCCTCGTCGGGGGGCAGCAGCGGCAGTGAGGGCCGCTCGGCGCGGGGATGCTCGAACGCGTCGTACAGGCTGTCGATCTCGGGACGCATGGGCTCGATGCCCGCCGCCTCCCGCAGCAGCCACAGCTCCTCGTAGTTGCCGACGTGCGCCAGGTCCCACACCAGCGGGGACATCAGCGGGGAGACCTGGGAGGTCAGCTCGGACGCGTCCAGGACCTCGGTCGTCAGCCCGAGGCTGCGGTCGCGGACCGCGCCCAGCTCGGCGGCGATGAGTTCCTTGAGCGCGTCCTCGTCGAGGGCGGTCAGTGGTGCCATGCGAGGTCCTCCAGGGAGAGTGCGGTGTCGAGGTCGTCGGCCGGGCACCGGCCGCGCTCGACGTAACGGCGGGCGTACCCGGCCACCAGCGGCACCAGGTCCGCGGCGCCCAGCCGGGGCAGCGCCTCCAGCGCCGCGGCGAAACAGGTGCGGGCGGCGCGGGCCAGCGCCGGGTCGGTCAGCGCGTCGCGGGCGGCCTCCGTCCAGCGCCCGGCCACCGGTGCGACGGCGGCCTCGGCGGTCGCGGCGGCGCGCGGGTCCTCCAGCAGCGCGGTGGCGACGGCGACGGGCACCGGCCAGTACGCGACCGGCAGCGCGTCGATCATCCGCAGTTCCAGCCAGCCGCGCGGGCGCACCGGCGGGAACAGCGTGGACAGGTGGTAGGTGAGGTCGTCGAGGTCGGGTTCGCCCTTGCCGATCCACTCGCGGAACGTCATGCCCGGAGCGCCCCGCCAGCCCTCGCCCCCGGTGCGGGGACGCACCAGCATCACGCGGGCGTCCAGGGCGTACCGGGCCCACGCGTCGTAGGGGTCGGCGTCGCCGTCGGTGAGCACGGGCAGCGTGCGCCCCGGGTCGATGGCGTTCCAGATCGCCTGCCGCGTGGAGCGCAGCCCGGTGCGGCGCCCGGCGCGCAGCGGCGAGTTGGCGAACGCGGCGACCAGCACGGGCCCCAGCGCGTGCGCCAGCCGCCACCGGCGCAGCGCGTCGGCGGGGTCCGCGCCGATGTCCAGGCAGACCTGGACGGACGCGGTGCTGCACATCATCGCCAGCCCGTCGGTCCCATACCCGACGCCCTGCCAGTAGTCGCGCATGCAGCCGTACCGGGGATGGTCGGCCTGGAAGCGGGGGGCGCGGACCGGATCGACGCCGGTGCCGCTGAGCGCGAGGCCGAAACGGTCGAGCCGGGCCTCGACGGTCGTCACGTCCGCGGACAGGGCGGCGTGCAGGTCCATGAGCCCGTCGAAGGCGGGGCTGCTCAGCTCGAGCTGGCCGCCGGGCTCGTAGGTGATGCCGCTGCCGCCGGGCAGCGGGCCCGGCTCCTCGACCGCCGCCCGCACCCGGGCCACCGGGACGTGCGCGTGTGGATCGTTCCGGTCCACCACCAGCCACTCGGTCTCCGCACCCACCTTCCCGGGCGGCCCGTTCTTGAAGCAGACGCCGCGTATGTGCTCGTAGACGTCGTCGATCGTCAGGCGGCTCACGTCGCCCCCTCCCCGGTGCTGAACAACGATTCCGGACCTTCCCAGCTGAACCGCATCAATAATCCGCAGATCATCTGAAATCTCCGCGAACGTGATCCTTCACCTGACGCACACCCGGGACTAGGCATCCGTGACCAGGTGCGCTAAGGTCCGGACTCCACCGGTACGCCCAGTAGCCCCCATCCGTCGCGTTCGCGCCGGTATCCCCAGCTGAAGCGGAGGTCACATGCCGGGGACCCCGGAGGCCCTGTACGACGCGCACGCCGTGCGCCTCCACACCTACTGCTGGTCGCTGGTGGGGGACGGGGCCGACGACGCCGTACGCGACACGTACGTGGCGGCCGTCCAGCATCCCCCGCGCGGCGACGCCGTGCTGTGGCTGTACGCGCTGGCCCGCTCGGCGTGCCTGGACCGCGGCGCCCTCGACCGCGCCTTCGCGCCGATGGCCGCGCGGCACCCCGACCCGATGCTGCGGGCGGCGGCCGGGCTGCGCGCCGACCACCGCGAGGTGCTGGTGCTGTCCGGCGGCGAGTGGCTGGACGTCCCGGACATCGCCCTGCTGCTGGAC
>DATADI010000188.1:0-10987 GCA_036258615.1 Thermomonospora sp.
GCCCCCCCACAATGACCCGCCCCCCACAATTACACGTGCAAGTCGTCCGCCACCGCCCGCAGCACGGTGGCGATCTTCTTGGCCTCGTTGGGGGCGGGGTGCTTGCCCCGGCGGTAGGTGTTGGAGATCCCGTCGAGCAGCTTGATCAGGTCCTCCACGATCAGGACCATCTCGTCCGGCTTCTTGCGGCGCGCCTTGGCGACCGACTTCTCCACCGAGGGCGGGGTCTCGAGCGTCCGAACCGACAGCGCCTGCTGCCCCCGGCGGCCCTCGACCACGCCGAACTCCACCCGCTGCCCGGCCTTCAGCGACGTCACGCCGCTGGGCAACGCGGAGGAGTGCACGAAGACCTCACCCCCGTCGTCGCGGGTGAGGAAGCCGAATCCCTTGTCGGCGTCGTACCACTTGACCTTGCCAGTGGGCACAGGTGACCTCATCCAGCTCTCGATACGAATTGGGCTTAAGGGTAGTGCCTCGCCGCAAACGGGTGAACCTGTTATGCCACGGGGTCCCGGACGTTATGCCACCGGTGGTCGCGGGCCGAACCAGTCCGGGAACGCCTCCAGATCCGGCAGCACCACGTCCGCCCCGTACGCCAGCAGCGCGTCCGCGTCGAAGGGGCCCGTCGCCACGCCGACGGCGTGCGCGGAGGCGGCGCGGGCGGCGTCCACGTCGGCGGTGTGGTCGCCCACGAACACGCTCACCCCGTGCCGCAGCAGCGCGGTGCCCTTGGCCGCGGCGTACAGACCGCCGACGACGTCGTCCACCGGGAGGCCGAGGAACTCCACGGTCGCCTCGGCGTGGCGCTGGTTCTTGGCGGTGACCACGATGGTCCGGCCGCCCCGGGCCCGTACGGCCTCGACGGCCGCCGCGGCGCCGGGCATCGGCTCGCTGGCGGGGACGGCGAGGTCGCCGTACATCGCCCGGTAGCGCGCGGCCATGGCCTCGACCTCGGAGGCGGGGAACCAGTACGCCAGTTCGTGCTCCAGGGGCGGGCCCAGCCTGCCCAGCACCGCGGCGACGTCGATGGAGACCCCGGTCTCGGCGGACAGCGCCTCGAAGCAGGCGCCGATGCCGCGCCGTGTGTCGGCGAGCGTCAGGTCGAGGTCGAAACCCACGGCGAGGCCGGTGGGTTCGGGAATGTCACGGTCCGGCACGGATGACAGGGTATGCCGGTGCCACGGCGCACGCGTGCCCGCGCCCCCCTGGTAGTGGCGATGCGACGGGATCCGAGTAGGAGGGCGCGGGAGCATTCTGCGAAACGCGTACCGGTCGGGACTGGATGTTCCGTCCGTCCGAAACCGTGGTTTCGTACTGGGGCTATACCCGCTCCCTCACCCGCCAACCACCCGAATCATCCCTGACCTGCACTCCAGGAGATCGCCCAGCCGTCCCACGGCGCGTCCACCCCCGGATAACGGACGTTCTTGAACGGCCAGGTCACCGTCGTCCACTCGCGCACGAAGTCGCCCAGCTCGCGTTCCAGGCCCGTGCCCTCCTCGTCCGAGCGCACCCAGAACACCACTCCGGCGTCGACCTCGTCCGCGTGCCCGGACCGCGGCGGCGGGAGGATGTGCACCCGGCCCAGCAGCCGCTCCTCGTCGGCGGTCAGCACCGCGAACGTGAACGACCGCCGCAGCTGGCCCTCCTTCTGCAGCCAGGCCAGGTCCACCAGCGCCTGCTCGAACGACAGGTCCGGCAGCGGCCACCCCCAGCTGGCGCCGAAGCGCTCCCACAACCGTTCTCGGCTGCTCATCACGGCGTCGTAGTCCTTGACGAGGTCGTGCACCGTGATCGGGCGGATCCGGAACCGCTGCCCGGCGACCAGGGTGGGCACGACGAAGTCCTCGGGGAGGAAGGCCACCTCGACCCCTTCCGTTGACGTTCCCGACTGTCCGGCCGCCACGCCGCGGCGTGCCCTCGCAGCCTAGTGGGCCGGGCAAAGGGGGCGAGCAGGATCACCTTTTCGGGCGTGCCGTACCAGCGGGCGCGAGCAGCAGTCGCACGCATGCCCTACTGTTCTGGCGGAGGGCATGACATGACGACATCGACGCGCGAACGGATCGTGGCCGAATCGCTCCGGCTGTTCGCCGACCGCGGCTACGCCGCGACCTCGGTCGCCGAGATCGAGGCGGCGGCCGGGCTCTCGCCGGGCGCCGGCGGCCTCTACCGGCACTTCCGGTCCAAGGAGGAGGTCCTCGGCGCCGCGGTGCGCGAGCACATCGCCCGTACCCGCGAGCAGATCGCCCGGGTCCTGGAGAACGCGTCCGTCTTCGAGGACCGCCCGCTGGAGGTCCGGCTGAAGATGGCCTGCAAGGCGGGCCTGGCCAAGATGCGCGAGGAGCAGGACCTGGTCCGGGTGCTGTTCCGCGACCTCGACCAGTTCCCCGGGCTGATCGCCGAGATGCGCGAGGGCATCGTCAACCCCCTCTACGACGGCATCGCCACCTGGCTGTCCACCCAGCCCGAGTACGCCGGCGCCGACGAGGACTGGCAGGCGATCGCCTCGGTGCTCGGCGGCGCGGTGGTCAACTACTGGCTGGCCAACGAGTCGATGTACGAGGCCCCCAGCCGCATCGACGAGGCCCGGTTCGTCAACGGCTGGGCCCGGCTGGCGCTCGGCCTGGTCGCCGCCGAACGCAGCCCCGCCTGACCTCGCGTCCGTCCCCGTTACCGTTGAGGGGATGGACAGTTACGCGGACTGGCTGCGCGCCCGGGACGACGAGGCCCTGCGCGCACTGCTGGCCGCGCGACCCGAACTCGTCACCCCCGTCCCGGCCGACCTGACCGCGCTCGGCGCGCGGGCGGCCACCCCGTCGGCGGTCTCCCGGGCCCTGGACCGGCTCGACCGCTTCACCCTCGCGGTCCTGGAGACCCTGCTGGTGCTGCCCCAGCCGGTCCCGCCCGACGACCTCGTCCAGGCCCTCACCAAGAGCACCGACGCCGCGGCCGACGACGTCCGCGCCGCCGCCGACCGGCTCCGCACCCTGGGCCTGGTCTGGGACGACGGCGGCCCGCTGCGCACCGCCCCCGGCCTGCGCCAGGGGCTGCCGCACCCGGCCGGGCTCGGCCCGCCCGCCGCCGAGGCGTTCGCCGGGTACCCCGCCGAACGGCTCACCGCGCTGGTCGCCGACCTGGACGGGGCCGAACCGCGCGGGTTCCCCGACACCGCCCGGCTCCTGGAACGCATCGCCGCGCGGCTGGCCGACCCCGCCGACCTGATCGAGGACGCCGGGCCGCAGGCGCGCGACGCCCTCGAACAGCTCGCCTGGGGTCCCCCGGTCGGCCGGGTCGCCGAGGCCCGCCGCGCCGTCCGCGTCGCCACCGCCGAGACCCCGGTCGAACGGCTGCTGGCCCGGGGCCTGCTCGCCGCCACCGACGACCGGACGGTCACACTGCCCCGCGAGGTCGCCCTGCACCTGCGCGGCGGCCTGCTGTTCCGGGACGTCACCGCCCGTCCCCCGGCCGTGGACGCCGCCCCGCCCCGCAGCCCCGAACTCGTCGTCCGCACCGCCGCCGGGCAGGCGTTCACCGCCGTGCGGCTCACCGAGGAGCTGCTGGAACGCTGGGGCGTCGAGCCGCCTCCGGTGCTGCGCAGCGGGGGCCTCGGCGTCCGCGACCTGCGCGCCGCCGCCGCACACCTGGACGTCGCCGAATGGCAGGCCGCGCTGCTCGCCGAGACCGCCTACGCGGCCGGTCTGCTGGCACGTTCCGGCGACCGGCAGCTGGCCGGCGAGTGGCTCCCCACCAGGGCGTACGACCTGTGGCTGCTGCGTGAGACCGCCGACCGGTGGACGGTGCTGGCGGCGGCCTGGCTGGACACCGACCGGGTCGCGGGCCTGACGGGCGAACGCGACGACCGCGACCGGGTGATCAACGCCCTCGGCGACGAGCCGGTACGCGGCAGCGCCCCCCAGATCCGCCGTGCCGTGCTGCGCGCGCTGGCCGAGGCCGGCCCGCTGGACGCCGACGCGATCCGCGCCCGTCTGACCTGGGAGCACCCCCGCCGCCGCGGCGTGCTCCGCGACCGGCTGGTCGGGTGGACGCTCCGCGAGGCCGAGGTGCTGGGCCTGACCGGCTTCGGCGCCCTCGCCCCGTACGCCCGCGCCCTGCTGGACGGCGAGGGGCCCGCGGGGCTGGCCGAGCACCTGCCGAAGCCGGTCGACACGGTCCTCATCCAGGCCGACCTGACCGCCGTGGCGCCCGGCCCGCTCGTCCCCGAGCTGGCCCGTGAGCTGGCACTGGCCGCCGACGTGGAGTCCACCGGCGGCGCCACCGTCTACCGGTTCACCGCCGCGTCCGTGCGCCGCGCGCTGGACGCCGGACGGTCCGCCGCCGACCTCGCCGCCCTGCTCGCCCGACACTCGGCGACCCCGCTGCCGCAGCCGCTGACGTACCTGATCGAGGACGTGGCGCGACGGCACGGGCACCTGCGGGTCGGCACCATGACCTCCTACGTCCGCACCGACGACCCGGCCGTGCTGGACGAGGTGCTCGCCGACCGGCGCGCCCAGACCCTGCCGCTGCACCGGCTGGCCCCCACCGTCCTGGCCTCCCGGCTGACCCGGGCGGAGCTGCTGGAGGCCCTGCGCGGGCTCGGCCTGGCGCCCGTCGCCGAGTCCCCGGAGGGCGGCGTGGTCATCACCCGCCCCGACAGCCACCGCGCCGAGGCCCCCGCCGACTCCCCCGCCCGGACCTTCGTCCAGGACGGCCGCGACCCGGCGATGATCGCCGCCGCCGTACGGGCCCTTCGGGCGGGCGACGAGGCCGCCCGGCGCGGCGCCGAACTGGCCCGTTCCCGCCCCGGCCCGCCGCCCGGCGAGCCGCCCCGATCCCCCTCGATGGCCACCGTGGACGAGCTGCGCCGCGCCGTCGAACGCGGCGCCCGCGTGTGGATCGGCTATCTCGACCAGCAGGGCCAGGCGTCCAGCCGCATCGTCGAGCCCGTCCGGGTAGAGGGCGGATTCCTCACCGGATACGACGCCACCAGGGCCGCCATGCACCGCTTCGCCCTGCACCGCATCACCGGCGTCGCCGAGGTCGACACGGCCGAGTGAAACCGGAGAAAAAGGCATTGCGCGCCTTTCCCGGATAGGGCACAGTGAGTGTCGTTCCGGACGGCACGAACGGGAAGGAGGACCCGATGCCACGACCACGGCACGGCGAAGACCGAAAGCAGGTCCTCCGGCCCGCGGAGCCGAGACCGCACAGACTCTGAACGACCGATCCGGCGGGCGCCGGTGCGCCAGGTGAGGGCTACTTCTCCTTTTCCAGGGAAACCCATCCTTCGCCGAAACCGATCTCGGCGCCTCCCTTCGGTCGTCTCCCACCTCCCGATGCGCAGGTCACGGATACTTCAGGGATCCGCGGGACGCGGGTTCGAATCCCGCCCGGCCGCGAGCGGCCGGTAGCTCAGCCCGGTAGAGCAGCGGACAACAAGCCCGTGGCCGCCCTTGTTCTCGGGAGGCCCCCTTCTTGGAAAACTGCGCGCCCGATGCGCAGGCAGCGGTTACTTCCACTTCTCATGGAGAGGTCGCAGGTTCGAATCCTGCCCGCCCGGCCGACGGGCGGTAGCTCAGGGGACAGAGCGCTGAAAACCCGCCGCCGACCAGATCTCGGGCGCTTCTTCTTACCCACCTCCCGGTGCGCAGCCCGGAGTTCCTTCCGGTATTTCACAGGGTTCGAATCCCGAACGGCGTCTCCGGAGGCCGTGTGAACACTTCGGGCGCCGTGAACTCGGGAGCCCACCCGCCCCCAGGAGGGCACGATGGCGAAGTTCAACCGTACGCGGACCAAGGGCGCGACCAGTCCCGTCAAGACCGCACCCCGGGCCACCACCCGTACCTACGAGGGCGCCCCGGCGTACGTGCGCGACACCAAGAGCGAGCTGTTCCTCCTCGCGGTCGCGAACATGGTCGGCGAGCAGACCTTCTACGAGGGCGCGAACGAGCGGGACGCGCGGTTCCGGACGCTGGTCGGCGAGGTCGCGCTGAACGACGTCGACTGGCTCACCCGCATGATCGGCTGGCTGCGGTCCGACGCCGGGATGCGCACGGCGAGCCTCGTCGCCGCCGCCGAGGGCGTCATGTCCCGGCTGTGCGCGTCGCTGCACGGCGGCAACCGGCCCCTCGTCGACGCCGCGCTGCGCCGCGCCGACGAGCCCGCCGAGCTGATCGCGTACTGGCACTCCCGCTTCGGCCGCGCGCTGCCGCAGCCGGTCAAGCGGGGCGTCGCCGACGCGGTCCGCCGCCTCTACGACGAGCGCTCGCTGATCAAGTACGACACCGGCGTGTTCCGGTTCGGCGACGTCCTGGAGCTGACCCATCCCTCGCCCGCGACCCCGCGTCAGGGCGACCTGTTCCGGCACGCGATCGACCGCCGGCACGGCAACGACCGGGAGATCCCCGAGTCGCTGACGATGCTGCGGGCGCGCGCCGAGCTGCTGGCGCTGCCGGTGGCCGAGCGCCGCGCGCTGCTCGACCGCCCGGACGCCCCCGCGACGCTCGCGGCGGCCGGGATGACCTGGGAGTCGCTGGCCGGCTGGCTGCAGGGCCCGCTGACCGCGCGGTTCTGGGAGGCGATCATCCCGTCCATGGGGTTCTTCGCCCTGGTCCGCAACCTGCGCAACTTCGACCAGGCCGGGGTCGGCGACGCGGCGGCCGAGCAGGTCGCCCGCCGCCTGGCGGACTTCGAGCAGGTCCGCCGGTCCCGGGTGCTGCCGATGCGGTTCCTGGCGGCCTACCAGGCGGCCCCGTCGCTGCGCTGGGCGTGGCCGCTCCAGCAGGCCCTGGACGCCTCGCTGGACAACGTGCCGCGGCTGACGGGGCGCACGCTGATCCTGGTGGACCGGTCCGGCTCCATGTTCGGAACGATCTCCGGACGCGGGACCCTCACCCACGCCGACGCCGCCGCCGTGTTCGGCGCCGCCCTGGCGCTCCGCGCCGAGCACGGCGACCTGGTCGAGTTCGGGACGAGCCACCGCCGCGTCCGGTTCCGCAAGGGCGAGTCGGTGCTGCGGGTCATCAAGCGGTTCGGCAACCTGGGCGGAACCAACACCGCCGAGGCCGTCCGCGCCCACTACCGGGGCCACGACCGGGTCATCATCGTCACCGACGAGCAGACCTGGGCAGGGCGCCGGGGCGCCGACCCCACCAGCGCGGTGCCCCAGCGCGTCCCGGTCTACACCTGGAACCTGGTCGGCTACCGCCAGGGCCACGGCCCCTCTGGCACCGCCACCCGCCACACCTTCGCCGGCCTGTCCGACGCCGCGTTCCCCATGATCCCCCTCATCGAACGCGGCCAGACCGCCCACTGGCCCTTCTAACCCACCCCGGTACGCCCTCCCCCACGCGTACCGGGGCCGCCCCCGCTCCACCGAAGCCCACCCCCACCAACGGGGCAGGGCGCCGGGGCGCCGACCCCACCGCCGCGGTGCCCAAGCGCGTCCGGGTCTCGACCTCCTCAGCGGCGCCATGCACATGTGACACAGCACGGCGCCCCCCGGTGCGCGCCACAGGCAGCCTGCGGCAACACAACGCCTCGCGCACCCCGAACGAGCCTCCCCCACGCCACATCAGGGACTACCGCGCAACATCCGCATCCGCCACGCCGAACACTTCCCCCGGCCCGGGCGGGGCGTCCCAACAGGCAGTGGAGCGGAGCCGGCCTGCGGCGCGTCCGCTCACCGTGCACCAGCTGTGTCCTAGGCTGCGTCCAACGCGCAACCCGGCGTGGGTGGGGCCGCGCAAGGGGGCCTACGGAGCGGTGGCGCGAGGGCTCCGAACAACGCGAACCAGCCGTTACGCTGACAAGCCAGGAAGACGGGGCCCGAGCCACCCGGCGAGGGAGGCCGCCGCACGGGGAGGATCCGCATGAGTGGCTACGGCGACCCGCCGGGAGGCGAATGGGCCGCGCCCCACGGCTACGGCGGCGGGCAGGACCACGGCACGCCGCAGGGCTGGAACGCCTACGGGCCGTACCCCCAGGCGGGTCACCCTCAGGCCGGTCACCCTCATCCGGGTCACGTGCAGCCGGGTCATGACTACGGGTACGGCCCGCCGGGTGTGCCCGTCGGGGGCGGCGACAACAGTTCGGCGGTCGTGGCGCTGGTGTGCAACATCGTCGCCACGCTGATCTGCTGCAACGTCCTGTGCATCGGTGGCATCGTCACCTCCGCGATCGCCCTCAGCCGTGCACGGACCGACCCCGCCGAGTCCAGGAACCTCACCATGTGGAGCTGGGCCATCCTCGGGGTGTCCCTGGCCCTGGAGATCGTCCTGTTCGCGATCCTGATCATGGCCGGCGCGCTGAGCGAGGACTCCACGTCCTCGGGAGGCTACGGCAGCGTCTGACCCCGCTGAGGCCCGTTCAGGCGTCGTTCGGGCACGGGAAGACAACGGGGGCGCGGGGTTGTTGCACACTGGGTGTTCTCCGGCGCACGTACGCCGGTGTCCCCACGGCCCGCGACGGCGGGCCGCGCACGTCTCCGACCACCGAGGATGCCCGTGACCGACGGCCCGCTCATCGTCCAGTCCGACAAGACCCTCCTGCTCGAGGTCGACCACGAGCTGGCCGGCGACTGCCGCAGGGACATCGCCCCGTTCGCCGAGCTGGAACGCGCCCCCGAGCACATCCACACGTACCGCATCAGCCCCCTCGCCCTGTGGAACGCCCGCGCCGCCGGACACGACGCCGAGCAGGTCGTGGACACGCTGCTGAAGTACTCCCGCTACCCGGTGCCGCACGCGCTGCTCGTGGACGTCGCCGACACCATGGCGCGGTACGGGCGGCTCCGGCTGGAGAAGGACCCGGTGCATGGCCTCGTGCTCGCCTCCACGGACAGGTCCGTCCTGGAGGAGGTGCTGCGTTCCAAGAAGGTCAAGCCCATGGTCGGCGCGCGGGTCGACGACGACACCGTCGTGGTCCACCCCAGCGAGCGCGGCACCCTCAAGCAGGCCCTGCTCAAGCTCGGCTGGCCCGCCGAGGACCTCGCCGGGTACGTCGACGGTGAGGCGCACCCGATCGCGCTGGCCGAGGACGGCTGGGCGCTCCGTTCGTACCAGAAGGAGGCCGCCGACGCGTTCTGGCACGGCGGCTCCGGGGTCGTGGTGCTGCCCTGCGGGGCCGGCAAGACCATCGTCGGCGCCGCCGCCATGGCGCACGCCCAGGCCACCACGCTGATCCTGGTCACCAACACCGTCTCCGCCCACCAGTGGAAGCAGGAACTGCTGCGGCGGACGTCCCTCACCGAGGACGAGATCGGCGAGTACAGCGGCGCCCGCAAGGAGATCCGCCCGGTCACGATCGCGACGTACCAGATCATGACCACCCGCCGGAAGGGCGCCTACCCGCACCTGGAACTGTTCGACGCCCGCGACTGGGGCCTGGTCGTGTACGACGAGGTGCACCTTCTGCCCGCGCCGATCTTCCGGATGACCGCCGACCTCCAGGCGCGCCGCCGCCTCGGCCTCACCGCCACCCTGGTCCGCGAGGACGGCCGCGAGGACGACGTGTTCTCGCTGATCGGCCCGAAGCGGTACGACGCGCCGTGGAAGGAGATGGAGACGCAGGGCTGGATCGCTCCGGCCGACTGCGTCGAGGTCCGTGTGACGCTCACCGACGCCGAACGCCTCGCGTACGCGACGGCCGAGCCCGAGGACCGTTACCGCTTCTGCGCCACCACCGAGACCAAGAACCGCGTCATCGAGGCACTGGTGGAACGGCACCGCGGCGAGCAGATCCTCGTCATCGGCCAGTACATCGACCAGCTCGACGAACTGTCCGAACGCCTGGACGCCCCGGTCATCAAGGGCGACACCCGCATCCGCGAACGCGAGCGGCTCTTCGACGGCTTCCGCTCGGGCGACATCTCGGTCCTCGTCGTCTCGAAGGTCGCCAACTTCTCCATCGATCTCCCCGAGGCGACGGTCGCGATCCAGGTCTCCGGCGCGTACGGCTCCCGCCAGGAGGAGGCCCAGCGCCTCGGCCGCGTCCTACGCCCCAAGTCCTCGGGCCAGGGCGCCCGCTTCTACGCGGTGGTCGCCCGCGACACCCTCGACCAGGAGTACGCCGCCCACCGCCAGCGCTTCCTGGCCGAACAGGGCTACGCCTACCGCATCGTGGACGCCGACGCCGTCCTCACCGGCGAAGAGATGTAGCCCCTCCCCCTTCACACAGCACCCACATCACCAAGCCCCTCCCCTCCAGGCGCGCCACCCTTCGGAGGGCTTCCCGCACACTCGACCTGACCGAAGCCGTACCTGCACACCACATGGCCAGCCGAGCCAGGACGCCGGATGGCGCTGTACGGCCTTGAGGACGCTGGCCTCCATCCGGTGGTCTAGGGCTGTGGGGTGTGGCCGGGTGGGGTGAGGACGTGAAGGCAAGGCTCCGGCGGGGTGTGTTATGCGGAGAGTGGTTCGGCTTGACGTTCGACGGAGCTGCCATGGGCTGTGGATGCGTGTGGGTGGGGGGCGTGATGCCTGACGCGTGTATGCGCAGGATGCTGGGAGCGTGGATAGCCGGGTCCGGCGGGGTTGCCGGTGCCGCGCGCCGCTCGCTGACCCTGTCTCCGCGCCTAAAATGCGGTGATCGCGTGGTTGTGCTGGGCGAGTTTTGTGCGGCGGAAGCATCCGGGAGCGCTGTGAGCAACCCCGCCCCGTGCACGAAGGTGGTGGCGTGGACGGGTGTGACGGCGGTTGGCTCCTATCCAGGTGGTGCCGCAGAGGCACGCCCAGGTGGAGTGGGGCCGTGCAGACAAGCTCGGGCCAGGCGTGTGGGCGTGGCGCGAGGAGTCCGCCAGCCAGCAACTCGTCACCGAACGCGCCGGGGTCGCCGCCGGCTCCAACCCGGTGGCCCCACGGGTCGTGGACGCGGGTGGGCGGGGCTGTGGGCCCCTGAAGCGTACGGCCAAAAAGAAGGGCCCGGGGCGCGGCTGGTGGCGTTAGGTGCAGAGCATGGCCGGGCTGGCCGGCACGAGCCGATGGCC
>DATADI010000189.1:0-10086 GCA_036258615.1 Thermomonospora sp.
GCCGATCGAGGAGGTCGAGCCGGTCAGCGAGATCGTCAGGCGGTTCTCCACCGGCGCGATGTCGTACGGCTCGATCTCGGCGGAGGCCCACGAGACCCTCGCCATCGCGATGAACCGCCTCGGCGGCAAGTCCAACACCGGTGAGGGCGGCGAGGACCCCGCCCGGTTCACCCCCGACGCCAACGGCGACCTGCGGCGCAGCGCCATCAAGCAGGTGGCCTCCGGCCGGTTCGGGGTGACGGCGGAGTACCTCACCAACGCCGACGACATCCAGATCAAGATGGCGCAGGGCGCCAAGCCCGGCGAGGGCGGCCAGCTGCCCGGCCACAAGGTGTACCCGTGGATCGCGCGGACCCGGCACTCCACGCCGGGCGTGGGCCTCATCTCACCGCCGCCGCACCACGACATCTACTCCATCGAGGACCTGGCGCAGCTCATCCCCGACCTGAAGAACGCCAACCCGGCCGCCCGCGTCCACGTGAAGCTGGTCGCCGGGTTGGCGTTCTTCAGGTCGTGGATGAGCTGCGCCAGGTCCTCGATGGAGTAGATGTCGTGGTGCGGCGGGCGTGTCCAAGGCCCACGCGGACGTGGTGCTGATCAGCGGCCACGACGGCGGCACCGGGGCGTCCCCGCTGACCTCGATCAAGCACGCGGGCGCGCCGTGGGAGCTGGGCCTGGCCGAGACGCAGCAGACGCTGCTGCTCAACGGGCTGCGCGACCGGATCGTGGTGCAGACCGACGGGCAGATGAAGACCGGCCGTGACGTGATCATCGCGGCGCTGCTGGGCGCCGAGGAGTACGGCTTCGCCACCGCCCCGCTGGTGGTGTCGGGCTGCGTCATGATGCGGGTCTGCCACCTGGACACCTGCCCGGTCGGCGTCGCCACCCAGAACCCGGTGCTGCGCGAGCGGTTCAGCGGCAGGCCGGAGTTCGTGGTGAACTTCTTCGAGTTCGTCGCCGAGGAGGTCCGCGAGTACCTGGCGGCGCTCGGGTTCCGGTCCCTGGACGAGGCCATCGGCCGCATCGACCTGCTCGACACCGAGCGGGCGGTCGACCACTGGAAGGCGTCCGGGCTGGACCTGTCCCCGATCCTGCACCGGCCGGAGCTGCCGGCGGGCGCGGCGCTGCGCTGCGTCACCACGCAGGACCACGGGCTGGAGAAGGCGCTGGACAACACGCTGATCCAGCTCGCCGGAAGCGCCATCGCCACCGGCGAGAAGGTGACGCTGGAGCTGCCGATCCGCAACGTCAACCGGACCGTCGGCACCATGCTGGGCCACGAGCTGACCCGGCGGCGCGGCGCCGACGGGCTGCCCGACGACACCATCGACATCACCTTCACCGGGTCGGCGGGCAACTCCTTCGGCGCGTTCGTGCCGAAGGGCATCACGCTGCGGCTGGTCGGCGACGCCAACGACTACGTCGGCAAGGGCCTGTCCGGCGGGCGGATCTCGGTGCGGCCCGACCCGGCCGCGCCGTTCGAGCCCGAGCAGCAGATCATCGCCGGCAACGTGATCCTGTACGGGGCGACCTCGGGCGAGCTGTTCGCCCGCGGCATCGTCGGCGAGCGGTTCTGCGTCCGCAACTCCGGCGCCACCGCGGTCGTCGAGGGCGTCGGCGACCACGCGCTGGAGTACATGACCGGGGGCCGCGCGGTGATCCTCGGCGGCACCGGCCGCAACATCGCGGCGGGCATGTCCGGCGGCATCGGCTACGTGCTGGACCTGGTGCCGGAGCGGGTCAACCCGGAGATGGTCGAGATCGAGCCGCTGGACGACGCCGACCGCGCGTTCCTGCGGGACGTCGTCGAACGGCACCTGGCCGAGACCGGCTCCACGGTGGCCGAGAAGCTGCTGGCCGACTGGGAGGGCTCCCTGGAGCGCATCTCCAAGATCATGCCGCGGGACTACAAGCGCGTGCTCACCGCCAAGGCCAGGGCCGAGGCGGAGGGCCGCGACGTCGACGAGGCCATCATGGCCGCCAGCCAGAGCTGAGAGGGGGGTTCCCACACATGGCCGACCCGAAGGGTTTCCTGACCGTCTCGCGGGAGCTTCCCCAGCGGCGCCCCGTGGACGTGCGCATCAAGAGCTGGAGCGAGGTCTACGAGAGCTTCGGCCGTGACCGGCTGGAGAAGCAGGCCAGCCGGTGCATGGACTGCGGCATCCCGTTCTGCCACCAGGGCTGCCCGCTGGGCAACCTGATCCCCGAGTGGAACGACCTCGTCTACCGCACCGACTGGCGTGAGGCCATCGAGCGGCTGCACGCCACCAACAACTTCCCGGAGTTCACCGGGAAGCTGTGCCCCGCCCCGTGCGAGGCGGCGTGCGTCCTCGGCATCAACCAGGACCCGGTGACCATCAAGCGGGTCGAGGCGGAGATCATCGACCGGGCGTGGGCCGAGGGCTGGGTCGCCCCCCAGCCGCCCGCCGTCCGCACCGGCAGGCGGGTCGCCGTCATCGGCTCGGGCCCCGCCGGGCTGGCCGCCGCCCAGCAGCTCACCCGCGCCGGGCACGACGTCACCGTGTACGAGCGGGACGACCGGATCGGCGGGCTGCTGCGCTACGGCATCCCCGAGTTCAAGATGGAGAAGCGCCACCTGGACCGGCGGCTCGGCCAGATGCGCGCCGAGGGCACCGAGTTCAAGACCTCGGTGAACGTCGGCGTGGACGTCACCGCCGAGGAGCTGCGCGAGCGGTACGACGCGGTGCTCCTGGCGGGCGGCGCGACCGTCCGCCGCGACCTGCCCGTGCCCGGCCGTGAGCTGGCCGGCGTGTACCAGGCGATGGAGTACCTCCCGGACGCCAACCGGGTCCAGGAGGGCGACTACGCCGAGCCGAAGATCACCGCCGCGGGCAAGCACGTGGTGGTGATCGGCGGCGGCGACACCGGCGCCGACTGCATCGGCACCGCGATCCGGCAGGGCGCCGCCTCGGTGACCCAGCTGGAGATCATGCCGCAGCCCCCCGCGGAGCGTCCCGGCAGCCAGCCGTGGCCGACGTACCCCACGCTCTACAAGATGGAGAGCGCCCACGAGGAGCTGGCCGACCTCGGCGGCGACCGGCTCTACGCGCTGTCCACCGTGGAGTTCCTGGGCGACGCGGACGGCAACGTGCGGGCGCTCAAGGTCGTCGGCGTGGAGGGCCCCGAGACCGGCTTCCGGCCGATCCCGGGCACCGAACGGGAGATCCCCGCGCAGCTCGTCACGCTCGCCATGGGCTTCCTCGGCCCGCAGCGCGAGGGCCTGCTGGAGCAGCTCGGCGTCGAGCTGGACCAGCGCGGCAACGTGGTCCGCGACGCCACCTACGCGACCTCCGTCGAGGGCGTGTTCGTGGCGGGCGACATGGGACGCGGGCAGTCCCTGATCGTGTGGGCCATCGCCGAGGGCCGCGCCGCCGCCGCCGGGGTCGACACCTACCTGACCGGCACCACGGCGCTGCCGTACCCGATCCCGCCCACCGCCCGCCCCATCGCCTGATCCCCGCTCCGACACGGCCCGGGGGAGCCACCCCCGGGCCGTGCGTCGTCCCGGCCCGCCCGCCGTGGTCCCGCGCCTTCATCCCGGGACCGCGGCGGGCGTCACGCTGTGTGCTCCCATGCGTTCGCCCCGGGACCGGCCCGGCGGCCCGCCCGGCTCCCGCATCCCCCGCTGACCTGGTCCTGTCAGCGGATTGACAACGCGCGCCGCAAACCTTTGGGATCATGACCGGTCCTTCACGCCGGTGGACGAGTACGGTGCGTTGCCGGAACCCGCCCACCGAGCCCCCGGGGGTGACCAGCTTGGGCGCACTGGACCAGGACGACAGCCGGCAGCCGTGGCGGAACGTGCCGCGCGACGTGGCCGTGGGCTTCCGGCCGTTCGTCCCCACGGTCGCCGAGGAGGCCATGGCGGCCATCCAGCGGCAGGTGCCCGAGTACGTCCGGCCCGCCGACCCCAAGTACGGCGAGGTGCTGCGCAGCGCCGTGGAGACCGCCATCGGGCACTTCGTCGACCTGATCGCCGACCCGGACACCCCCTGGGACGCCACCCTGGAGTTCTTCCGCGAGGTCGGCTACGGGGAGGCCAAGGAGGGCCGCACGCTCGACCACTGGGAGCTGGCGCTGCGGCTGGGCGCGCGGCTGGCGATCCGCTCCCTCGGCGAGCAGTCCGGCCGCCTCGGGATCTCCCGGCAGACCCTCGGGCAGCTCGCCGAGGCCGTCTTC
This sequence comes from Thermomonospora sp., assembly GCA_036258615.1. Taxonomy (GTDB): domain Bacteria; phylum Actinomycetota; class Actinomycetes; order Streptosporangiales; family Streptosporangiaceae; genus Thermomonospora. Next base: position 4,201 of record DATADI010000189.1, read on the forward strand.
GCCTACCTGGAGGTGATCGCCGGGGCCGCCAGCCGGGGCCACGCCGAGGCCACCGCCCGCGCCGCCGGGGAGGTGCAGAACCGCCGCCGCCGGCTGATGGAGCTGCTGCTGGCCGACACCGCCGCCCCCCAGGCCGTCGAGGACCTGGCCCGGCTCGCCGGCTGGCCCATCCCGCGGACCCTGTGCGTGGTCGCCTTCCACGAACGCGGCGAGGGCCGGTTCCGCCCGCCCGCGCTGCCGCCGGACGTGCTCGTCGACATCGACCGGGGCGACCCGTGCGCCATCGTCCCCGACCCGGACGGCCCCGGCCGCCGCACCATGCTCGGCGGCGCCCTGCGGGACTGGATCGCCGCCGCCGGTCCCACCGTGGACCCGATGGCCGACCCGTCCCAGACCGCCCGGTCGCTGCGCTGGGCGCGCGAGGCGCTCGCCCTGGCCCGGCGCGGGCTGCTGCCCTCCGACGGGCTGGTGGTCGCCACCGACCACATGCCCGCCATGGCGATTATGCGGAGCGAGGAGCTGGTCACCCTCGTGGCCGCCGACCGGCTGGAGCCGCTGTCGGCGGTGCGCCCCTCCCAGCGCGTCCGGCTGGCCCGCACCCTGCTGGAGTGCCTGCGCTGCGGTTTCAACGCCACCGAGGTCGCCGGGCGGCTCCAGGTCCACCCGCAGACCGTCCGCTACCGGCTGCACCAGCTCCAGGACCTGTTCGGCGACACCCTGTACGACCCGGAGCGGCGGCTGGAGCTGGAGATGGCCCTGTTCGCATGGCTGGCCCGCTCGCCACCGGAGACGCCCACCGACCCCGACGCCGACGTGATCCCGCTCAGCCCCGTCGGCTGATCCCGCTTCGGGTCAGCGCCAGCAGCTCCCGCGCGGGCCCCGCCGGGCGCTGACCCAGCGGCCACACCGCCCGCAGCGGACGCCGCAGGTCCAGGTCGGCGACCGGCACCGCGACCAGCCGCCCGGTGGCCACCTCGTCGGCCACCGCCAGCTCGCTCAGCACCACCGGCCCCGCACCCGACACCGCCGCCGCCTTCAACGCCGTCGTGGAGGCCAGCTCCAGCACCGGCGCCGACACCCCGCCGTGCGCGGCCAGCGCCCGGTCCAGCACCTCCCGGGTGCCCGACCCCTCCTCGCGCAGCACCAGGGGAGTGGCCGCCAGCTCCCCGGCCGTCACACCCCCGCGCCGCCGCGCCCACGGATGCCGGGGGGCCACCACCACGACCAGCCGGTCGGCGGCCACCACCGTGCCGCTCAGCCCCGGCGGCGTCCGGACGCCCTCCACGAACCCCAGGTCCGCCGCCCCCGCCAGCACCTCCCCGGCGACCGCCGCCGAGTTCGCCGTGCGCAGCGTCACCGCCGTGCCCGGCCGGGCCCCGCGCAACGCCAGCAGCCAGCCGGGCATCAGGTACTCGGCCACCGTCAGGCTCGCCACCACCCGCAGCTGCCCGTCCCGGCGCTCCCGCAGCGCCCCCACGCCCGCGTCCAGCGCCCGCGCGGCCTCCACCACCTGCGCCGCCCACCCGGCCACCAGCACGCCCGCCTCCGTCGGCCGCGAACCCCGGGGCGAACGCTCCAGCAACGCCAACCCCAGCCGCCGCTCCATCTGGCGGATCCGGGCGCTGGCGGCGGGCTGCGTCACGCCCAGCTCCGCCGCCGCCCGGCCCACGCTGCCCAGCCGCACCACGGCCAGCAGCAGCTCCAGCGACGCCAGGTCCGGAACCCGGTGGGACACCCCGCTCATCAGCGCAGTTTATGACCCCATAGGCCGATGACCTCTACTGACGTCCCGGAAGATCACCAACGATGGGGACATGACCGACACGCCCGCCGCCCCGCTCCGCCACCTGGGGCCCAACTGGTACGCGTGCGTCATGGGCACGGCGATCGTGGCCAACGGCGCGCACGTGCTCCCCGTGGACGTCCCCGGGCTCCACGGCGCGGCCGTCGGCGTGTGGGCCCTGTCGGCGGCGCTCCTGACCACCGTCATCACGGCGCGCGGCGTCCACCTCGTCCGGCACCCGGCCGAGGCCCGCCGCCGGCTCGGCGACCCCGCCACGGCGGTCTTCTACGGCTGCCCGCCGATGGCGCTCCTGGCGGTCGGGTACGGCACGGTGACGCTCGGCCCCTCCGTCCTCGGCGCCACGGCCGCCGTCCGCCTCGCCGTCCTCCTCTGGGTCACGGGCGCCTGCTACGCCCTCGTCGTCGCGTTCGCCGTCCCCCGCCTGCTGATCATCCGGCACGGTGCCACGGCGGCCCCGCCGACCTGGCTGCTGCCCGTCGTGGCCCCCGTGGTGGCCGCCGCGCTCGGCCCGCCGCTGATCCCGCACCTGCCGCCCGGCCAGGCCCGCGAGGCGCTGCTGTACGCCTGCCAGGCGATGCTCGGCGCGGGACTCCTCGCCACCCTGGCGCTGCTGCCCACGGTCCTCGCCTCCGCCGCGCGGCTGCCGCGTGCGCTGACCCCGTCGCTGTTCCTGGTCCTCGGACCGCTCGGCCAGTCGACCACGGCGTTCGTGAACCTCGCCGAGGCCGCCCCCGTCACCGCCCCCCGGTACGCCCCGGCCATGGAGGTCCTCGCCGTCCTGTACGGCGTCCCCGTCCTGGGCTTCGCCGTCCTGTGGCTCCTCATCGCCGCCGCCGCGAGCCTGCGCGCCCTCCGCGACGGCATGCCCTTCACCCTGACCTGGTGGGCGTACACCTTCCCGGTGGGCACCTGCGTCACCGGGGCCGCCGGGCTGTCCCGCCACACCGGCCACCCCGCCCTGGCCGTTCTCGCCCTGGCGTTCTTCGCGCTGCTGCTCACGACCTGGACGGTCGTCGCCGTGCACACCGTCCGCGGAACCTTCACCGGCGAACTCCTCCGGCCGCCTGCTACGGCCGGTCCACCCGACCCAGCAGCACCGACAGCGGAACGCCCGCCAGCGACCGCACCTCATGGGCCAGATGGGCCTGGTCGGCGAACCCGGTCGCGTACGCCGCGTCGGCGGGCGGAATGCCGGAGCGGGCGAGCGTCACGGCCCGATGGAAACGCAGGACGCGCTGCAACGTCTTCGGCCCGTACCCGAAGGCCGCCACGGCACGGCGGCGCAACTGCCGGTCACTGAGACCCAGACGGCGGGCCGCGTCCCTGACCGTGGCCCCGGACAGTTCGGCCACCAACGCGGGCGCCATCGGGTCGGCCGGCACCTCGGAACGCCGGACCCGTTCCGCCACCGCCCGCGTCAGCACGTCCAGCGGATCACCGGCGACGGCCAGACGCTCGGCGAGCGCGTCGGCGGCATCGCCCCACACCTCCGACAACGCCGGACGGGCGTCGCGGACGGCGTCCAGGGGGACGCCCAGCGCGGGCGCGGCCAGGCCGGGACGGAAACGCACCGCGACCATCCGACCGCCCGGCGGCACCGTCGCGACGTGGGGGCCGGTGTCGGGACCGGCCAGCTGGAGCCGCCCGTCCCAGTCCGACCAGATCACGTCCACACAGCCGTCCGGCACCACCCGCTGCACGAACGGCGCGTCGGCCTCCGTCCGCCCGTGCGTCCACACGCACGCGAGCCCGAACCCTGGGGGCGCGGGCCGCTCGGCGTACGCGGATCGTGGCACCCGTCCATGCATACCAGCCGGAACGCCGGGCAGGGCCGCCTGGTGACAGGGGAAACCGACCACGAGAGGAGAACCACCATGGCCGACGAACTGCGCGGCAAGACGATCGCCTTCCTCGTCGCGCCCGAGGGCGTCGAGCAGGTGGAGCTGACCGAACCGTGGCAGGCGGTCAAGGAGGCCGGCGCCACACCCCGGCTGATCTCCACCGACTCCGGCACCGTGCAGGCGTTCAACCACCTCGACAAGGCCGACACGTTCCCGGTGGACGCCACCGTGGCCGACGCCGACCCCGGGGAGTTCGACGGGCTGGTCCTGCCCGGCGGCGTCGCCAACCCCGACTTCCTGCGCATGCAGCCGCCCGCCGTGGAGTTCGCCAAGGCGTTCTTCGGCGCGGGCAGGCCGGTCGCGGTGATCTGCCACGGGCCGTGGACGCTGGTGGAGGCCGACGTCGTCCGGGGCCGCACCATCACCTCCTGGCCCAGCCTCCGGACCGACCTGCGCAACGCGGGCGCCCGGTGGGTCGACGAGGAGGTCGTGGTCTGCCGGGAGGGCCCCAACACGATGGTCAGCAGCCGCAGGCCCGACGACCTCAAGGCCTTCTGCCAGGCGACGGTGGAGGCGTTCCGCGGCTGAGGCGTCACGCTCCGTCGATTGGTCTAGACCGCCGGACTAGACCACAGGGTGAATGTTGGGGTACGTCACCCCGCACGCGTACCCCTACCGCCGGGTAACTACCTAGGGTTGTGCCTGTGACCCGTCGAGCGAAGATCGTCAGCACCATCGGTCCCGCCTGCTCCTCCCCGGAGCAGATCCGCGCGCTGGTCGAGGCCGGCATCGACGTCGCCCGGCTCAACATGAGCCACGGCGACCACGCGGCCCACGAGGCGGTCTACCGCCACCTGCGCGCCGCGTCCGACGCCACCGGCCACGGCGTCGGCATCCTCGCGGACCTCCAGGGCCCCAAGATCCGGGTCGGCCGGTTCGCCGAGGGCCCGGTGCGCCTCACGCTCGACGACGAGTTCACCATCACCACCGAGGACGTCCCCGGCACCCGCCGCGAGGTCTCCACCTCCTACCAGGGACTGCCCGGCGACGTCGCACCCGGCGACACCGTGCTGATCGACGACGGCCGGGTCGCGCTGGAGGTCGTCGAGGTCGACGGCCCCCGCGTCCGCACCCGCGTCGTCGTCGGCGGCATGGTCTCCGACAACAAGGGCCTCAACCTGCCCGGCGTGGCCGTCAGCGTCCCCGCCCTCACCGACAAGGACGAGACCGACCTGCGCTGGGCGCTGCGCCTCGGCGTGGACATGATCGCACTGTCCTTCGTCCGCACCCCCGACGACGCCGAGGCCTGCTACCGGATCATGGAGGAGGAGGGCGTCCGGGTCCCGCTGATCGGCAAGATCGAGAAGCCGCAGGCCGTCGAGGCGCTCCCCGACATCGTCGCCGCCTTCGACGGCATCATGGTCGCCCGCGGCGACCTCGGCGTCGAACTGCCGCTCGAGCAGGTCCCCATCGTCCAGAAGCGCGCCATCGAACTGTGCCGCGAGAAGGCCCGCCCCGTGATCGTGGCCACCCAGATGCTGGAGTCCATGATCTCCTCCCCGCGGCCCACCCGCGCCGAGGCCTCCGACGTCGCCAACGCGATCTTCGAGGGCGCCGACGCGGTGATGCTGTCCGGCGAGACCAGCGTCGGCCAGTACCCGATCGAGTCGGTGCGGACCATGAGCCGCATCGCGCTGGCCGCCGAACGCGACTCGCTGCGCGCCTCGCACTCCCTGGAGCGCGTCCCCGAGACCGTCGGTGGCGCCATCGCCCGCGCCGCCGCCGAGGTCGGCGCGATCGTCGGCGCCAAGGCCCTGGTCGCCTTCACCATGTCCGGCGAGACCGCCCGCCGCCTGTCGCGCTACCGCTCGCCGATCCCGCTGCTGGCCTTCACCTCCGTGCAGGCCACCCGCAGCCAGCTCGCCCTGGTGTGGGGCGTGGAGACCTTCATCGTCCCCCACGTCGACCACACCGACGACATGGTCCGCCAGGTCGAGCAGTCCCTGCTGGAGATCGGCCGATGCCAGAAGGGCGACCGCGTCGTCATCGTCGCCCTTCTGGCAGCGGCCGATCTCCAGCAGGGCCTGTTCGACCTGGCGGACCATGTCGTCGGTGTGGTCGACGTGCGGGACGATGAAGGTCTCCACGCCCCAGACCAGGGCGAGCTGGCTGCGGGTGGCCTGCACGGAGGTGAAGGCCAGCAGCGGGATCGGCGAGCGGTAGCGCGACAGGCGGCGGGCG
>DATADI010000190.1:0-4235 GCA_036258615.1 Thermomonospora sp.
CCCCCCCCCCCAAACCTGCGCTGCTGGGGGAGGTCCCCCAGACCCCCCATGCACGGGGATTGCCTGGCTTGTGGGTGATCAAGGCCCGCCCCTGGCAGTGCGGCGGGACGGGGTTCTCGGGGGCACCTCGCACCCCCACGATGAGGCGACACGCGGAGCCGGGCATTTCCGGGGCATCGTGCGGTCCGCTGGTTACCCTCGTCACCATGGCCACACGTGCGTCTGGAGGAGCCAAGGGCTCCTCGCGTACGCGCAAGCCTGCGGGTGCGGCGGGCGGTAAGGCGGGTGCGGCGGGCTCGGGGGGTACGGGGCCTCGCAAGCGGCCCCCTGCCAAGCGGAAGGCGGCACCTGCCAAGGGGCGCCGGCCCGCGAAGGGCGGGGCGCGGCGGCCGGATCCGGTGGGGCGGCTCATTCTCGGGGTGTTCCGGGTCCTGTTCCGGTTGTACCTGCTGGTGGCCGCCGGGGTGGGGTCGGTGTTCCGGGCCTACGGGCGTGGTGCGCGTGATCTGGACGCCGAGCATCGCCGGGACGGGCTGGGGCTGGCGTTGCTGGGCGCGGCGATCGTGCTGGTCTCGGTGACGTGGTTCCGGCCGGAGGGGGTCGTCACCCGGGCGCTGGAGCAGGTGGTGCGGGGCGGGCTCGGGAAGCTCGCGATGCTGCTGCCGCTGCTGGTGGCCGCGTTGGCGTGGCGGACGCTGCGGCATCCCGAGCGCAACGGCGACACCGGCCGGGTGGTCATCGGGGCCAGTGCCCTCGTTCTCGGGGTGCAGGGCATCGTCCACATCGGTGCGGGCACCCCGTATCCCGGGGAGGGGATGGCGCCGGTGCGCCGGGCGGGCGGGGTCCTCGGCTGGCTGGTGTCGGCGCCCCTGGAGACGACGCTCAGCGGGTGGGTCGCGGTGCCGCTGCTGCTCCTGGTGAGCGGGTTCGGGCTGCTGGTGGTCACCGCCACGCCGGTGCACCGCGTTCCCGAGCGGCTCGGCGACCTGTGGGACGTGCTGACGCTGCGGGAGCGGGGCTCGGTCCGCGACCTGCTGGAGGACGACGAGCCCGAGGAGGCGCCGGCCCCGAAACCGAAACGGCGCCGCAAGGCCAAGAGCGACGCTGCCGCTGCGGGTGACGAGGCCGCCGAGGACGGGCTCGAGATCGGGGAGCACTCCAAGCCGTACGACACCCCGGTGCTGGAGGAGCGCGACACCCGCGACCTCCCCGACGAGCCGGACCCGGTGCGCGACCTGGCCGACGACCTGTTCGAGCCGGACCCGTTCGTCGAGCCGCCCGCACCGCCGGAGCCGCAGGTCCCGGACCCGACGCCCGCGCCGCGCCGCGCCGAGCAGCTGCCGCTGAACTCCTCGGGGGAGATCTACGAGCTGCCCGACCCGGCGGCGCTGCGGCCCGGCAGCGTGGCCAAGCCGCGTACCAAGGCCAACGACGTGGTGGTCGCGGCGCTCACCGGGGTGCTGGAGCAGTTCGACATCGACGCGCAGGTCACCGGGTTCACCCGGGGCCCCACGATCACCCGGTACGAGATCGAGCTGGGCCCGGCGGTCAAGGTCGAGAAGGTCACCGCGCTCACCAAGAACATCGCCTACGCGGTCAAGAGCGCCGACGTGCGGATCATCTCCCCGATCCCCGGCAAGTCGGCGATCGGCGTGGAGATCCCCAACGTCGACAAGGACATCGTCAGCCTGGGCGACGTGCTGCGGTCCCCGGCCGCGACCAGCGAGCAGCATCCGATGATCGTTGGGCTCGGCAAGGACGTCGAGGGCCGTACGGTGGTCGCCAACCTGGCGAAGATGCCGCACATCCTCATCGCGGGCGCCACCGGCGCGGGCAAGTCGACCTGCATCAACGGGCTGATCACGTCCGTGCTGATGCGCGCCACGCCCGACGAGGTGCGGATGGTGCTGGTCGACCCCAAGCGCGTCGAGCTGACCATGTACCAGGGCATCCCGCACCTGATCACGCCGATCATCACCAACCCCAAGAAGGCCGCCGAGGCGCTGCAGTGGGTGGTGGGGGAGATGGACCGGCGCTACGACGACCTGGCGGCCTCGGGGTTCCGGCACATCGACGACTTCAACAAGGCCGTCCGCGCCGGGCACCTGACCCCGCCGCCCGGCAGCGAGCGCGTCTACCAGCCGTACCCGTACATGCTGGTGATCGTGGACGAGCTGGCCGACCTGATGATGGTGGCGCCGCGCGACGTGGAGGACTCGGTCGTCCGGATCACCCAGCTCGCCCGCGCCGCCGGGATCCACCTGGTGCTGGCCACCCAGCGGCCCAGCGTGGACGTCGTCACCGGGCTGATCAAGGCGAACGTGCCGTCCCGGCTGGCGTTCGCGACCTCCTCGCTGGCCGACAGCCGGGTCATCCTCGACCAGCCGGGCGCCGAGAAGCTGGTCGGGCAGGGTGACGCGCTGTTCCTGCCGATGGGCGCCAGCAAGCCGATGCGGATCCAGAACGCCTACGTCTCCGAGAAGGAGATCCAGGCGGTCGTGGAGCACTGCAAGGCCCAGATGCAGGTGGTGTACCGGGAGGACGTCACCGACGCCGCCGGGCCGAAGAAGGAGATCGACGAGGACATCGGCGACGACATGGACCTGCTGGTGCAGGCGATCGAGCTGGTCGTCACCACGCAGTTCGGGTCCACCTCGATGCTCCAGCGCAAGCTGCGGGTCGGGTTCGCCAAGGCCGGGCGGCTGATGGACCTGATGGAGAGCCGGGACATCGTGGGGCCCAGCGAGGGCTCCAAGGCCCGTGACGTGCTGGTCAAACCGGACGATCTGCCGGAGGTGCTGGCGCGCGTGCGCGGGGGCGGCTGAGCCGTCGGCGGCCGTCCTCCGGGTGGACGCCCCGCCGTTCCCCGAATGATGCGAAATCTTGCCCGGTTTCGAACGCGTTGCGTATCGCCCAGTGGGCATGCCGGTTCCTAAACTGGTCTTCGCGGGAGCGGTGCAGGCGATGAAGCTCTCTGTTTCGCCGTGGTCGGTCTCTGGTCGGGCCGATCGTCATATTCCAGGAGGCTCGGCGTGAGCATCGGTGAGACCTTGGCCACGGCCCGTCGAGCAGCCGGTCTCACCGTCAGTCAGGTGAGCGAGCGCACCCGGATCCGCGGTGCGGTGATCCGGGGCATCGAGGCCGACGACTTCGCCGCCTGCGGCGGCAACTTCTACGCCCGGGGCCACATCCGCAGCGTCGCCCGGGTCGTCGGGATCGACGCCGAGCCGCTGATCCGCGAGTTCGACGAGGTGCACGGCGCGCTGGAGCCGGTGTCGGCGGTGGCGGCGTTCGAGCCGGAGATCCCGGTCAAGATCCGTGAGCGCCGCTCGCCCAACTGGAGCGCCGCGATGGCGGGCGCGCTGGTGCTGGTGGTGCTGTACGCGGTGGTCCGGGTGGTCGGCACGGCCGGCGACCCGGAGCAGACGGCCCGCCCGGTGGCCCGGCCGACCGCCGCGGGTCCCGCCGCGACCACGACCGCCCGGCCGCCCAGCCGGGACTCGGTGGCGGTCGCGCCCCGCAAGAACGTCGAGGTCAAGGTCAAGGCGAAGCGGTCGAGCTGGCTGAACGTCCGCGACGAGAAGGGCCGCCAGCTGTTCAGCGGGCTGCTCCCGGCGGGCGAGGTGATGGAGTGGACCGCCAAGAAGCGGATCCGCGTCCTGATCGGCAACGGCGGCGGTGTCACCCTCACCGTCAACGGCAAGGACCTGGGCTCTCCCGGGTCCGACGGCCAGGTGCTGCGGCTGAGCTTCGGGCCGGGCGACCCCGAGGGCGCCTGAGCGGCTCCCGGGCGGTACGGTCCGGGTGGTCCGGCGGGGGCGTGACGCCCACTACGCTCGGACCATGTCCACTGGGTCCACTCGCCGTACCGTCTCCTTGGTCACCCTCGGCTGCGCGCGCAACGAGGTCGACTCCGAAGAGCTGGCCGCCCGCCTGGAGGGGGCGGGCTGGGATCTCGTCGACGACGCCGAGGACGCCGGCGTGGTGGTCGTGAACACCTGCGGCTTCATCGACGCCGCCAAGAAGGACTCCATCGACACGCTGCTGGCCGCGCACGACTCCGGCGCGCGGGTCGTCGCCGCGGGCTGTCTGGCCGAGCGGTACGGGGCGGAGCTGGCCGAGTCGCTGCCGGAGGCCGACGCGGTGCTCGGCTTCGACGACTACGCCGAGATCGGCGACCGGCTGGAGGACGTCCTGGCGGGGGTCCGCCGCCCGGCGCACACGCCGCGCGACCG
>DATADI010000191.1:0-5368 GCA_036258615.1 Thermomonospora sp.
CGCGTTCCGACGCGACAGCCCCTCAGCAGGCCGGGCGGGGGCCGAACCACCGGCCACCCACCAACCCCCACCACACCCACCAACCCCCACCACCGGTCGGCCCCCGCCCGGTCTGCTTGGCTCCAAGCGACGGAACGCACAGCCGCGTTCTAAGGATCGAGTCAGGAGCACCGCTCGTCGGCCTCTGCGAGCAACCCGTCCGTGGCAGTCGACGCCGACGACCAGCTGTAGCCGAGCTTGCACCGGTGGGGTCGGACTAGACCCTCGGTGCCGTGGGTCAGCCGATGCGGGTGTGCGTAGGCGTCGTCGCCGCAGGCGTCCAGAATCCGGTGGATGGCGTCCCGTAGGCCCTCGTCGGTAGCCGCCGTGGATGGCGGGGCGGTCCGCCTGCCGCCTATGATCACTTCCTTTCGGGCGTGGGTGCGCCGGGGCCGACCCGGTCACACCATCCTGCTACGCCTGGCTCGGCGCATGTTCCTGCGTTTGATCGGTGATCAGCTTCTCGATCCGGTCCCGCTCGGCCATCGCGGCGGCCAGCTCCTCCGCCTGCCCGAACGGCGCACCGATCAGCGGTTCCAGCTCGGCCGCCTGCGCCTCCAGCGCCTCGGCGTGCGCCTTCGCCTGCGCCTCCAGCTCGGCGGCGGTGTCGAGGATGGTGTCGATCGCGGCGGCCAAGGCGGCGCCGTTCCCCTTGCGCAGGGCGTCGCGGGGGGCGTCCCACCATGCCCGCCGGTCGGCGGCCGTGGACGGCAGGCCGAAGGCCAGCAGTGGTGTCCCCGCATCATCCCACCGCACCCGCAGGTGGATGCCCAGGCCCCGGTAGAGCAGCACCTCGTGCGCCCCCACCCGCTGCGCCCGCCGCGCGGTGTGGAGGATGTGGGCGGCGACGTCGGCGGGCGTGGTGAACACCACCGGCCCGGCCGACGCGTGCCGCTCCGCCGTCGCCTGCCTCATCGCGTACCGCAACGCCTGCGCCCGCACCTGCTCCTCCCACGCCTGCCGCCGCAGCCGTTCCTGCCGCCCCTTCAGTTCCGCCTGGTCGCGGATGTGCGCGGCCGACAGCATCGACAGGCGGGCGATCTGCGCCTGCACCGTGGCCAGTTCCACCAGCAGGGGTTGCCCGGTGGCCAGGGCCAGCACGTGGGTGTAGTCGGCGGCGACGGCGTCACCGTCGAGATCCTCCACCTCCCGCGCGACCTCATCGGTGCTGAGAATCTGCGCGATGAACCGCCGCTTGCGCACCAGCGCCTGCCACATGTAGGCGTCATAGGACCCCTCGGTGACGTAGCGGATGATCCGCAGCAGGGGGGAGTGGTTGCCGGGCCGGTCCCCGCGCCCCTCCCGCTGCTCCACATCGGCCGGGCGCCAGGGGGCGTCGACGTGGTGGACGGCCACGCACCGCTGCTGGATGTTCACGCCGGTGCCGAGGGTGTCGGTGGAGCCGATCAGGACGCGCACCGACCCGTCACGGCATCCGGCGAACAGCGCCTTACGGTCGGCCAGGGTCCGCGCCTCGTGCACGAACCGCACCTGCTCACGCGGCACGCCCCGGGCTGCGAGCAGGTCACGCAGCCACCCGTACGCCTGCGTCCCCTTGTCCCGGCTGGGCGTCCCCTGGTCGCAGAACACGATCTGGAACCCGCCGGGACGGTCGCCGAAGAGGGCCGAGTCGTCGGGGGTGGGGAAGAACCACTGGGCTGTCTCGGCGTGAATGGCCGCCACCCGGTCGGCGACCCGGTCCAGTTTGCCCGGCCCGGTGGGGGCGTCGACGCCGACCAGGCGCAGGTCGAGGGCGGCCAGGCGGCCCCGGTTGCACACGTCCAGCATGCAGGGTTCGCCGGGGACCCCCGGGTTGCGCCGCGCCTGCTCGGCCATGTCGACCAGGTGGGAGACGACGTCGGCCATCTCCGGCTGCGGCTCGATCACCTCCTCCTCGAACCGGATGTCCTGCGGCCCCCCTAGGTTCAGGTGTTCGCGGGTGCGGATGTCGGCGGCGTCGCCCAGCAGCATCAGCAGTTCGGGCCGGTTGACGAACCGGGCGGGGCGGCGATGCTGCCGGAATCCCGATCCGTCGGGGGCCACCTCCACCTTCGACTCCCACTTGATGTGCATCCCGGCGAACGCGTCGAACGCGGCCAGGCCCAGCGCGGCGAGCCGTTCGGGGACCAGGTACCGGGCGAGCGTGTACATCTCCGCCAGCGTGTTGGTGATGGGTGTCGCGGTGAACGCGGTGAAGCAGCGCCCGCCGGGGTTCCGCCGCCGCAGCCAGGACAGGATCATGAACAGGTGCTCGGCCCGCTTCGCGCTTTTGCCGCCGAAGCCGGGGGTGCGGGAGGCGAACGCCAGGTGCTTGTAGTAGTGGAACTCGTCGACCATCACGTAGTCGATCCCGGTCCGCTCGAACGTCAGGCCGTCGTCGCGGCGGGTGTCCAGCAGGTGGCGGTGCCGGGCCCGCATCCGCTTGATCTGCTTGCCGATCTGCTTGACCGTCCGCGAGCCGCGCAGGTCGGGGTTGAACGCCGCCGTCTCGAACTCGGCGATCACGTCGGCGAGATGCTGCGCCTGGGTGTGCGGGTCGACGGGGATCGCCCCGAACTGCTCATGCGTCATGACGATGGTGTCCCAGTCGGCCCCGGCCACCTTCGCCAGGAACGCCTTGCGCCGCGCGGGCACCAGGTCCTCCTTGGTGACCATGAGGATGCGGGCGGCGGGGAACAGGCGGTGCCCCTCGGCCGCCACCTGCTCAAGCAGGTGGTTGGGGACGGCGATCATGGGTTTGCGGGCCAGGCCGAGTTGCCGCAGTTTCATCGCGGCCAGGAACATCACCGCCGTCTTGCCCGCCCCGACGGCGTGACCGCACAACGCCGCCGGGACGTTCAGGATCCGCTCGACCATGTCCAGCTGGTGCACATACGGCTGGAACGCGGCGCTGATGCCGGGGAAGGTGAGGTGGGCGCCGTTGTGGGTGCGGAGGCGGATGGCGTTGTAGCGGCGGTTGTAGAGGGTGGTCAGGCGCGACGCCCGCTCGGGGTCCTCCCACACCCAGGTCCCGAACCGCTCCTGGATGCGCGCCAACCGCTCTTCGGCCAGCTGTGTGGCCTGCCGGTCCTTCTCCTCGACGGTGGAACCGCCCGGCGACTGCACCTGCCGCTTGACGATGGGCGGGGAGCCGTTGAGGGCGTGCCCGATCAGGCTGACGGCATCCTTACCCTGGGTGCCCCACACCACCGTGCTGGTGGTCCGGTCACGCAGTCTGTTCGCCGACACCTCCCACGTCGCCGTCACGGGGTCGTGCCGCACCCCCGCCACCTCCCGCCCCCGGCGGTTGCTGCCGGGGTCGAGCAGGTCGTGGATGAAGTCGGCGATGATGTCGGTGGGGATCCAGGGGGCGCCGAGGCGGGCACGGATCTGCTCGGGCCCCAGGTCCGGCGGCTGCACCTCGCGCAGCGCCTCCACGTTGCGGCGGTACCGGCCGTCCCGCCCGGCCGCCGTGACCGCCTCCTCCAGCTTGGCGCGCACGTCACCGGACAGGTACTCCTCCGCCCGCACCCACCGCCGCCGGGCGGGGTCGTGATACACCAGGTCGCCCAGGCGGCCGACCGCCTCGGCCTCGCCGCAGCCGAGCAGGTCGGCGATGACGTCCAGGTCGACGCGGCCGGTGCGGTCGACGCACCACAGCAGCGCCTCACGCGGGTCGTGGGTGCGTGTCGGGCGGTGCGGGCGGTGGTTGATCCGCCGCAGCAGGATCGGCGCGGGATGCTCGGTCTCCGCCTCGTCGTCCCACACGGTGATGCCGAGCAGGGTGGGCCAGTCGGGGTCGGTGCGCAGGCCACCGAAGGTGGGGTAGCGGCGGTTCCACGTCGCCATCCCCGTCTGGGGGTCGGGCTTCCCTTCGGTGAGGGTGCAGCGGTTCAGGGGCCCGTACCGGGCGACGTACCCCTCATACATCGCGCGGACGTGGCGGCGCAGCGGGCTGATCCGCTCCTCGGGGGTGTCCGGGTCCGCCTCCGCCGCGAACAGCTGCACGGCCGCGTCCTTCAGCAGGATCAGCGTCTTCAGCTCGTCCCCGGCGTTACGCACCGGGCTGGGCAGCCCGTTGACGATCCGCACCACCGCACCGCTGTCGCTGAGCTGGAAGGCGCCCTCCTTGACCCCCGGGGGGGCCGCAGGGTCGGCGCCGGGGGTGGGGGACGGGCCCGGGTCGGTGGGCGGTGCCCACGTCAGCGCATGCTCGGCCGCCTCCGCCGCCAGGCGGTCGACGGCGGCGGCCAGCAGGGTGGGGAGCTGGTCGGCCGGGGCGGTGACGTCCAGGGTCACCCTGCCACGCTGGCCCGACACGAGGCGGGGGGTGCCGAGGATGCGGGTGCGGTCCCGTAGGAAGTACCGGTTGACCGGCACATGCTCCAACGCGATCACATCGCCGCCTAGGTCGCCGACGCCGGTGGCGTCGTTGTTCCAGAGGTCGGCGCCGGGTGCCCGCCGTCTCGGCCGCCCGTCCGTCCGTCGCAGCACGAGCAGGTCGGCGACGACGGCGGTGCCGGGGAAGGTGCAGGAGGGTAGGCGGGCGGCGCCGACGAATTCGGCGCCCGCCTCCTCCAGGACCGTCCGGCAGTACCTGTTGGAGTCGGCGGTGAAGCGGGAGGTGATCAGGACGGCGATCCCCCCGGGCCGCAGGGCGCCGACGGCCCGCCACAGGAAGTAGTTGTGCAACGTCAGCGACTCCGGCGCCGTCGGGTCGTAGACCCCGACGTCGGCGAACGGGACGTTGCCGATCACGGCATCGAACGTGCCGGGGGCAAGCGGCGTCTCCTCCAGCCCGGCGCAGACGATGGGGATGGTGGGGTGGCGGAGGCGGGCGATGTCGGCCGTGGTGGGATCCTGCTCGATCGCCGTCCACTCCAGCGGCAGGCCGGGCGGAGCGGCGTCGAGGAACGCGCCGTGCCCGCAGCCGGGTTCGAGGATCCGCCCGCCGGTGAACCCCAGGCGGGTGAGCAGGTCCCAGCAGGCGCCCGCCAGGATCGGTGGGGTGTTGAACGCGGCCGGTGCCGCCTCCCGCGCCCCCTGCATCCGGGCGGGGGGCAGCAGTTCCCACACCCGCCCCGCCAACTCCCGCCACGCCTCCGGCATGTTCATCTGGTTGACGGGGGGTTCCAGGGTGCGGGCCAGGGGCCCCCATCCGGGCCAGGAGTCCAGGGTGGCGCGTTGCTGCGGCGTCGGTTCGCCGCCCTCGGCGGTGACGGCCGCCAACGCCTCCAGGGCTGCCAGGCCGCGCCGCGCCAGGGTCAGGGGGCCGGTCGCATTGCCCTCGGCCATGGGGTAACACCTCTCGTCGTCCCCGGCTCGCTCCGCCGGGGCACAAGGGGAGACC